>JBNGCR010000025.1:0-1692 GCA_050045915.1 Limnospira sp. | reverse complement strand
GACTTTGAACTCGGAATCGTACCTCGCCAGCCCGGGAAACGCTGTCTAACCTTTCATAATTGATCGCCAATTGAAAGACAATCCTCTCAAGAGGATTTTCGCCAGTAGGGGCGCACGGCTTGCGCCCTCGGGAATCAATTCCCAAGCGGTTTGTCGGAAATTACAGATATGCGATCGCCTTGGATAGATAGAAGCGATCGCCATTATCGCGATCGCGTACTGATGTAAATTGTCCGGTGCGTTCCCATATCATCGACCGATTTAACCGATAATGGGCGAGTGGGAACGCACCCTACACAAATTTCAATCAAAGTCCCCGTATAAATAAAAGCGAAGCATCCTTTGGCTTCCCCTTTACTAAGGGGGACGGGAGGGGGATTTAAGAAGGATTTAGGGGGATTTTTCACGTCTCAATCGATCGCACAATTTCCAAAAAATCCGATTCTTAAAAACCGATGGGGGACAAAACTTGCCCCCCAATGTCAACTCGAATTCGAGCGAAAATTCCCGGCTACTGATTGGCGCGGGCGTCCTGAACGGCGGCAAAAAACAGCAACACCGATAAGGGAATACTCAAGGCGAGAATAATTCCGGTGATCGTCCCTCCGAGTTCCGGTTCGCCGGAGGAGAGTTCAAAGATCGAACCCACGGCAGCGATCGCGGCGATGCACGATCCGCCCAAAAACAGACCACTCTTTGGCGTTCCTACCATTATCAGCTTTTACCCCACCTGAATTTAAATTGTTCTTGTCATCCACTCTACGGCAAATTGCCAACTATTTCACCGGCTTGACTGCTTTCGGAGAAAACTTGTATTTCGCCAATTCTTCATTGAGGGCTAACTGATTTTCGACGCGATCGACGAACAGCACCCCCTGCAGGTGGTCGATTTCGTGTTGGATGGCCCGGGACAGCAACTCCGTCGCCTTGAGGGTGCGGGGACGGCCGGTTTCGTCTTTGAAGGACACTTCCACCACTTCGGGCCGCGTCACGTCCATGTAAACCCCGGGAATGCTGAGGCATCCTTCCTGGAAGGGGGAAATGTCGCGGCCGGACTTTTTGATGCTGGGGTTGATCAGCACCAGGGGGGGGTTGGCGGCGTTGTCGGGTTCGCAGTCGATGACGATCACCTGTTTCTGAATGCCAACTTGGGGCGCGGCCAAACCGATGCCGTCCGCGCTGTACATGGTTTGCAGCATCTCCCGCACCAGCTTGCGGACATCATCATCGACGCGGGAAACGCGCTTGGCGGGCTGGCGCAGCACGCGATCGCCCAGATAATGAATGTCGAGGGGGGGCGTTTCTAACTTTTGCTTTTCAACCAGAACTTGAGAAGTCATGGAATGGTTACTCGCTCTTCGTTAACACTCTTTTTTGATTTTAATGGAGATCCCGAAATGTTGGCATCTCGCGAAGGTGGGAAAATCCGCCCCCGGGACTGGGGCCGTTTTATTGGGGCGGAGGGGCGGAGGAGGCGGAGGAGGCGGAGGAAGCGGAGGAAGACAATAAATTTTCCTTGACTTGTGGGGGGAGGTGTGCTACGGTCGATATAACTCAGACAATCTATCGAACAACCGAACCCGACCCATGTCTGCTCAACCTCAAAATTACTTTTATTTTTGGTTTAGAACGGTTCACTTGGAGTCAGCACCCCCGGCTGAAGCACGGGGGCTTCGTGCCCTCCCCTTCAGG
>JBNGCR010000024.1:36719-42708 GCA_050045915.1 Limnospira sp. | reverse complement strand
GTGATGTTAATTTTGGCTTGGAGACTGCCGACATAACTCCGGCTCACCACTAAAAGCGTCAGGAGCACCACGGTTCCGAACCCGAGATTCAACTTATTGCTGATGCTGATACTTTTAAATTGGGTGCGGAGCAAGGCGATCGGTTCCCGATCGCGCCACGATTTGCGAAGTGAATTTTGTCAATCGTTTTGTCAGGTCATAATTCGCCCGCAATATATAGCAGTGCGCGCTCGTATAGTTACCAAACCTATAAAAGGGAATAGGGAGTCGGTCGTAGGGAGTCGGTCGTAGGGACATTGATCATTCCCGGCGTGTAACCACGCCAGCGCTCGTTGCTATAACTTAAAAATCGATCATCTGAAACCCCCAGATTCAAAGCACCTCATCGAAGGCAAAGCGATGGAAATCGAGGTAGTAGTGGCCGCTGCTTTGGCTGCATAGGAGAATGAGGGTGTACGACTGACAGGCGGAACGATGCGGGAGTGATTTTGACATGGTTGACCGAGAACAGCTCGTTTTGTTGAGGCGGGGGGTGGCGGTTTGGAATCGGTGGCGACAAGATCATGCGGAAGTTGAGCCGGATCTGATGGATGGGAATCTCAAGGGAATGTATCTTCGGGGGGCGAATTTGAGCAGAACTCAGCTCGAAAATACGAATTTGAAAGGGGCTTATTGTTTGAGGGGAAATTTCCGGGAAATTCGGGCTGCTCGATCGCAGTTTGACGGAGCCTATCTCAAAGAGATTCACTGTGAGGCGGCTTATTTGCGAGGGGCGACGTTTCGAGGGGCCGATCTGCGGGGGGCTAATTTTGGGGACGCGGATCTCGTCGGCGCCGATTTCCGGGGGGCGGATTTGCGGGGGGCGGATTTCAGCCGCGGGAATTTGTACCGGGTTCAGTTGATGGGGGCGATCGCATCTTCTACCCGGTGGAATGAAGCCAATTTATTGGGCGCAAATTTGCGCGAAACCGACCTGCACGGGGCGGATTTACGGGGGACAAATTTGGCGAGAAGTAACTTAGAATTGACGAATTTATCGGAGGTCGTGGCATTGAATACGAATTTTGAAGGGGCGACCCTAACGGGGGCCTGCGTGGAAAATATTAAGATTGACGACAGAACCAATTTCAGGCGGGCAATCTGTCAATTTGTCTATTTGAAAGCGGGCCAACAGGTTCCCTATCCTCCCTCATCCGAGAAGCGATTTTTGGAGGAAGATGCGATCGCCTTGATTTGTCAGATTTCAACCAAGTTGATATCGGAGCGATCGCGCCCATAAAAACAATTCAATGATTCGGTTTCATGAGTGGATTTTGTTTTTGAAAAAGTTGAGAACGAATGGACTGGCAAGAATTAACAAAAATAACGATTCACTCAACCCCTGAAAGGGGTCGATTTCGGGACGGGTTTCCACGAAACTCAGCACCTCTGACGATTGAGTTGGGTTTGGGTTCGGAGCGTCCCCTTCCATCATTTTCATCGATTCCGAAGCCGAACCGCCGTTTTGATGTTCCACATCCGAGGCTTCCTCCTCCTCTCGGATGTGATATTCGGGCGCGTGGGCGATCGCGGGTTTTTGAGTCGCTAAGGAATTTAAAAATAGGGCGAGAATTCCGCCGGTGAATAAGATGCTTTTCGTCTGTTTCATGACCCTTTTTTTTGATGATTTAAACGACGGAAAAATTTTAGTTTGAACGAGATCGGCCGGGTGACATCAAAAACCACATGACGATCCCAGTTATCATTAATGTTAGCAAACCGATCGCATTCAAGAACGGATAGATATTCTCCAAATTGATTTGACCAAATTTGCCCCGGTGCAGATCCAGCAGCCAGAGAAAATCGTTGGCGCGATCGCTGATGACGGCGAACTGAAACAGACAGCCAGTTATCAAAGTTATCAGCAGCGGAAGCACCATGATCGGAGCCATTATACCATGAAGTTTTCGCAGCCTGACTCGATTGATTGCCATCGGTTTTATTATTGATAATACGGCAGTTGGGGTTTTATGGATGAGGGAATATCCCCCTAAATCCCCCTGAATAAGGCGGGGGGCCGTTTCATTCTCATTCTCGGTTGAACAAGGGGGGCTGGAGGGATTCTTACTCTGTGGAATTTTTACTCGTTTTTTTACCTCCCGATTCGCTGAACATAAACCACCACAATTCAAAGCCGATCAGGGCGACACCGCCGAGGGTGACACCCAACTTGACGGCGAGGGGTTGTTCGATTTTGCTGAATTGTCCGAACTCGCCACCGTGGGATTTTTCGGGCATTGCTTCCGCCGGGAGGGATGCGATCGCACCCGCCAGCAACAACCCCGTAAAATAACCGCCAATTTTGCCGAATTTGAACATGATTTAACCTCAAAAAAAACATCAATGTTTCGCCAAGCGAGTCCGCCGCAGCCGCAGGGCGTTGGTGACGACGGAAACGGAACTCATCGCCATCGCGGCCCCGGCGATAATCGGGTTGAGTAGCCAGTGGGTGAGGGGGAACAGAACCCCCGCCGCGATCGGGATGCCCAGGGTATTGTAAATAAAGGCAAAAAACAGATTTTGGCGGATATTGTTCATGGTGGCGCGGCTGAGTTGAATGGCGGTGACGATACCTTTTAAATCGCCGGAAATTAAGGTGATATCCCCCGCCGCGATCGCCACGTCGGTGCCGGTGCCGATCGCGATTCCCACGTCCGCCTGTGCCAAAGCCGGGGCGTCGTTGATGCCGTCTCCCACCATCGCCACGACGGGACGTTCCTTGCCTTTTTTGGCTTTTTCCTGCTGCAAGGATTTGACGATTTCCGACTTGCGATCGGGGCGAACTTGGGCGAAAACGCGATCGATTCCCACTTGATCCGCGATCGCCTCTGCAGTTTTTTGGTTATCTCCCGTCACCATCACCACTTCCAAACCCATCCGCTGCAACGCCTTCACCGCTTCCGCCGACGAGGGTTTTAGAGTATCTGCAATTCCCAATAATCCCTCAATTTCTCCGTCCATCGCGATCCAAGCCGTCGTCTGTCCGTCGGTTTCCCATTGCTGCTGCTGCGTCTCGAAAATTTGGGTATCCATTCCCAATTCCGCCATCCAAGCCGAGGTGCCAATTTGGATGCGGCGATCGGAAACCATTCCCTGCACCCCCATTCCCGCCATCGCCTCGAAATCCTCCACATTTGGAAGGGGAAATTCCACCTGTTGAGATTTGGCATATTCGACGATCGCTTCCGCCAAAGGATGTTCCGATTGGCGTTCCACCGCCGCCACCAACCGCAGCAATTTCAACTCGGCATCATTCGCCGTTCCCGCCGTCGTGACGTAGTTCGTTACCGTCGGTTGTCCCGCCGTCAGCGTTCCGGTTTTATCCAATACCAAAGTTTCGATTTTGTGCGCCAATTCCAGACTGTCCGCACCTTTGATTAAAATGCCATTTTCCGCCCCCAATCCGGTGCCAACCATCACCGATGTCGGCGTCGCCAATCCCAACGCGCAGGGACAGGCGATAATTAAAACGCCCACCATTGTCACGATCGCCAACGTGAGATTTCCAGTAACATTAAACCAGACAACAAATGTGGTGATCGCGATCGCAATGACCACCGGAACAAACCACCCCGTCACCCGATCCGCCATGCGTTGAATCGGTGCCTTCGATCCCTGTGCCTGCTGCACCAACTGCACGATTTGCGCCAAAACCGTCTCTTCCCCGACTCTGGCGGCTTTAAATTTGAAACTCCCCGTCTTATTAATTGTCGCCCCGATCGCTTCATCTCCGGGATGCTTTTCGACGGGAACGCTTTCCCCCGTCACCATCGACTCGTCCACCGTCGATCGCCCTTCAATGACTTCGCCATCCACCGGAATTTTCTCCCCCGGACGCACGACAACCACATCCCCAACCTGCACTTCATCGATGGGAATATCCTGTTCTTCTCCGGAGCGGATAACCCGGGCTGTTTTCGCCTGTAATCCCATCAATTTGCGGATGGCTTCGGAGGTTTTTCCCCGGGCGCGATGTTCCAATAATCGCCCCAGTAGAATCAGGGTAATAATGACGACGGCGGATTCGTAATAAACATCGGCACTCAACCCCTGGCTGGTAAAAATTTGGGGAAATAAAGTCACGAAAACCGAGTAAATATAGGCGGCTCCCGTCCCCACCGCGATGAGGGTATTCATATCTGCAGAACGCTGTTTCAACCCTTTCCAAGCTCCCGTAAAAAATTGGTGTCCGCACCAAAACATCACGGGGGTTGTCAACACCAATTGTAGCCAGTAATTGTGCATCCAATGGGGAATCCAAGGTATATCTAACCCCGTCATCATTGGTAAACCGCCAAACATCAGAAAAATACTGATTAAACCGGCGATCGCCACTTTTCGCGTCAGTTCCCGTTCAATTTGGCGGCTTTCCCGTTCCGTCTCATCTTCACTCTGTCTCATCCCCTCCAACGGTTTTGCGCCGTACCCGGCATCGGATACCGCCTGTTGGATTTGCTCCAAATTGGTTTTTTGGGGATTATAATTGACGGTAGCCTGTTCGGCGCCGAAGTTAACCTGGCACTGATCCACGCCGTCGATCCGCTTGACGACGGTTTCGATGCGGGAGGCACAGGCGGCGCAGCTCATCCCCTTGAGTTGCAGGTGGGTGGTTTTCATTGGCAGACTCCGGTTAAGGACTCGATGGATCGAGTTTAGAGTCTCCGGTTAACTGGAGAGTCAAGGGGTTCGGAAAAAATTTTCTTTGTCAAGTTTTTGAGACAAAACTTAATAAAAAGCCGCGATCGCATTAAAGCAGTTCTTCGTAAAGTCTGAGTTCTGCTACCGTCTGAGCCAAACCTTGCCTTTCGTAGGAGGCGAGTAATTTTTGAATGCTGAGAGGGGGATTTTTTAAGCTCATTCGCTGTCGTTTTACGGCCCGACAAATAACGGAAGGAACCCCATCAATTAAATGGACAATGAAAAGGAAATGGTGGGTTACGGCGCGGATGGAAAGTTGTGGGTTTTTCTGAAAAATTACTGCTGCGCCTAACCCACCCTACTATTGCCTCATTTGAGCCGAAACGGTCTACTAGGATCGATCCGGTTCGGCCGATCGCGTCGATTTCTTAACTAAAATTTAATGAAAATCGGGGTGCGATCGCCCTCTGATATCGATTATATTGGTCTTGAGCCGATACCGTCAATCGACATGATAACCATGAATCCTAAACGGGTGAAACGGGCCGTTCATTATTGGATCGGGGGGTTAATTTTATTGGAGGTTGCGATCGCCAGTATTTACCTCGGCGGTGTCTTGTTCGCCAGGACAGTCTATTCCCCCTTCGATATGGATGGACGCATGACGTTGCCAACTTTATTGCAGGCTTCGATTCTGTTCCAGTTGGCTTTCGCTTATTTGCTGATGTTCTTCTTTTCCCGCCGATTGAAACGGCCTCCGTCCCCCTATTTTTGGTTGGTTCAGTCGGTGTTATTATTTTATGTTGCCTTTGATGAACTGTTGAAATTACATCTAGGATTTGGTCAAATTGCACCCATTGCGGGGACTCAATATTGGATCGGAATTTACAGTTTCTTAATTGTGGCGATCGCGGTTTTCTTTTTCCGCGATATCAAAGCACTGTGGAATTTTGACCGTCGCCTGGTCATTTTGGGAGTGTCGGGGCTGTTACTGGCAGTGATTGGCGGGTTCGGGGCGGAGATGGCAAAGTCGATAATTTTAACGCCTTTTCTGCACCATTTTTTCGGCGATCGCGAAGTTTTGATTTGGGTGATTCAACAAGTCAGAGTCGCCGTCGAGGAATTTTTAGAGATGTTGGGTGAGACGTTATTATTGTATGCGGTATTGCTATTTACTGCCCAAACAATTGAGTCGAAATAAGGAAAGATTCAAAGTCCCCCTTTTCAAGGGGGATTTAGGGGGATCGGATATCCCACAAAGATTCAAAGTCCCCCTTTTCAAGGGGGATTTAGGGGGATCGGATATCCCACA
>JBNGCR010000024.1:32815-36619 GCA_050045915.1 Limnospira sp. | reverse complement strand
GATATCCCACAAAGATTCAAAGTCCCCCTTATCAAGGGGGATTTAGGGGGATCGGATATCCCACAAAGATTCAAACTCCCCCTTATCAAGGGGGATTTAGGGGGATCAGACTAAAAGGAGTCAACATATGAAATTAAAAATATTTGATAAAATTCCCGCCCAGCGAGTCCGAAAATTCAATCGGCGACTGCTGTGGAGTTTGCTGATATTTGAATGGGTGCTACTCGCCATTTACCTCGCCACCGTTTTGCTGTGGGGAGACAGTCCGCCGCTGTGGGATTTTAACGGATTTCAAAATATCCCCTCTTTGTTCTCGGCGATTCAGTTATTTGCCGTCGCCTGCAGTTTTCTGGGGTTGGCGTTTTATCGCAGCTATCCGGGGCAAAAACCGTCCCGGCGGCTGCTGGTGACGGTGGGGGTGATTTTTTTCTATATTTCCTTAATTGACGAAACGTTTAAATTGCATCAGCACTTTTATAAACCCCTGTGTTGGATGCCTGGGATCGAAAATTGTCGCGGTTGGTTCAATATCTATATTTACATCTATGTCGGAATTGCGATCGCCACATTTATTCTGTTTTTCAAAGATTTAAAAGCGAGTTGGAGGTTCTATCCGAGGGCTTCGTTTTTTGTCGGTTTCGGGATTTTTACCTTTTTGTTCGGTGCCCTGGGATTGGAGTTGTTGAAATTCCAAATTTTCGACACAGGATATGGTATAATGGAAGAACTCCGCATCGGCTTGGAAGAATATTTGGAAATGCTGGGGGCAACTTTGACGTTGTACGGGAACGGCTTATTTTTTGTGCGGCGGATTGAACAGTCGGAAGGGTCGGAGTATAATTGAATTGAAAACAACTTTTGTTTAAAAAAAAGAGATGAGTGAAATCACCGTCAATGAAAGCCAACTCAAAGAGTTAATCAAAGTCGCAATTCTTGAGTTGATAACAGAAGAAAAAGAAGTCTTGTCTTCGCTGCTGTCTGAAGTTTTGGAAGATCTGGCAATGGAAAAAGCAATTCAGGAAGGCGAAAGTACAGATTTGGTGAGTCGCGAAGCAATTTTCAAAGCTTTGGATAGATGACCATGAAGACGGAATTTAGAAAAAGTTTTGAAAATGATTTGCTGAAAATTAATGATGCCAATTTGTTGAAAAGAGTTAAATCCATCATCGAACAGATTGAACGAGCCGAAACATTGAGTGAAGTCGGCAATATCAAAAAAATCAAAGGCGATGCGGATTATTACCGCATTAGAGTCCGTAACTACCGAATGGGTATCAAAATCAATAATGGTGTTGTTTCTTTCATCAGAATACTACACCGAAAAGAGATTTATAGATACTTTCCCTAATCATTCGCCTCCAACTTTTCTGAATGACTCGCTCCTCGCGCAGCGTAAACCGGTGAAAATTGCCCGGACGTGGGGGTGATACCAGTTGCGGAAACTGCACCGCATCGCCCAGGGACGGGTGATCCAACTGCCGCCGCGCAAGACCTTATGTTCGCCGTCGAAATAGGTCTGGGAATAGCCGGAATAGGGGTAAAACTCGAAGCCGTCGTATCCGGCAAAATCGCTGGATGTCCACTCCCAGACGTTGCCGATTAAATCGCAGACGCCGGAGGCGCTGACGTTTTCGGGGTGGGCATCTACGGGGGTGGTTTGGGGTTGATTTTTAATGATTTTACCGAGATGATTGCAGTTGCATTTTTCCTCAGTGGGCAGGTCTTCACCCCAGGGATAAGTGCGGGTTTTTCCGTTGTCGAAGCTGGCGGCTTTTTCCCATTCCGCTTCGGTGGGAAGTCGCTTGCCGACGAAGTTGCAGTAGGCCTCGGCTTCGTACCAACTGACGCCGCAGACGGGGTGGTTGTCGAAGCTGGGGTCGTCGATCCAATATAGGGGTTGAGTGACCCAGTTGTGTTTGAGCCAGTCCCACCCTTTGGGGGACCACCATTTGGCTTTGTGGTAGCCGCCGGCTTCCATAAATTGGCGATATTGGGCGCAGGTGACGGGGTAGCGATCGATCCAGTAGCGATCTAAAAATTGGCGGTGGATTTTGCGTTCGTTATCCATCGCGTCGAGGCTGTCATTTCCGATGGAAAATTCCCCGGCGGGGATTTCGATTTCGGAGAGGGGGAGTGGGGGGGTGGTGGAGAAGATGGGGAGGTGGGTGGTTACGTCCTCGAAGCGGTGCAGTTGCAGGACGAGGGCGATGGTTTCTCCGTGCTGACATTCGTGCTGTAAAATAAATCGCCACAGGCGTTCCTGTTTTTCGAGGGGGGCGGTTTCTAGGTATTGAAAAACCTGCGATCGCACGATCGCCAAATAATCCAAAATAAACTCCAGCGAAGGCAGTTCCACCCGTTTCGCCTTGGGCAGTCCGTCGGCGGTGAATAACAGGCGATATTCGGGGAAGATCAGATTGTGTCCCCCGCACTCCTCCAGCAGCCAGTAAGCCTCGGTGAAGGCGATGTGCCCCAAATGCCAGCCCACCGGGCTGAAATCGGGGTGGGGCTGGGCGCACAGGGTTTCCCTGTCGATGCCCTCGACGAGTTTCAACGTACCGAGGCGGCACTCATGCAGGGCGCGATAAATAGTCTGTCTGATTGAGGGGGTGGATGTGGACGTCACAATCTTCTCCAACGCTGATGATGCTGTGTTCCGGGCAAAGGTGCCATTTTCCCGGAAATAGCGGTTCAGAAGCGATGATAACGGATTCCGGGAACTTCGGATCGTCCTGCAACCAATAAAGACTCGGCGGAATCCCCGCCACGGCGTACCGGGAAGCAACCATGCGGTGTCCGTCGCAGATGATCATGTTTGCGAGTACCCGCACCTGCATTTCGTGGGCGATGGTTTCGACGGTTTTGAGCACGGTTTCTAAGGCGGCGACGAGGGGGGAGGTGCCGCTTCCGGCGAGGGCGTCTTTGAAGAGGGCGAACAGGTGTTCGGAGTCGGTATTGCCTTCGATCGCCCGATAACTCCCGTCGGAGAGGCGATCGCGGATCGGTTTGTAGAGGCTATCCCGGAAATCCTGGATGTAGCCGTTGTGGATGAACGTCAGATTCCCGGATTGGAAGGGTTGACAGTTATTCAAATTCACGGCCTGTCCGGGGGTGGCGCTGCGGACGTAGGCAAAAATCCGCCCCGATTCGACGTAGCGACTCAGGGGGGCCAGGTTCAGATCGCTCCAAATGGGTTGGATGTTGCGGTAGCTGTAGGGTTCGGCTTCCTGAGTGGGGTGGTACCAGCCGATCCCGAACCCGTCGGCGTTGAGCAGGGCCTCTTGCATTTCCTTGGGTTGGTAACTTTGGACGATCAGCGAGTGTTCGGGTTCGCACAAAATTCGTTCGAGTTGAATCGGAGAGCCGATGTAGCCAAGCAGACGACACATAATTGAGAATTGAGTTTGTGACTTTAGGTGGTTGACGAGGGGATCGGAATTGCCCACTCAACTTTTCTATTGTGAACTATGCAGAGGATAGCAAAGGCTTCGAGATCTACAAAATGGGGGACGATGAGGCGATCGCCCTTGTCTTCGCCAAAAAAAATTCCCCGACCTCTGGGTTGGGGAGGATGGCAAATCGATCGGCGGTTTTGACTGGTTTTCCGAAGGACTCAGGATGTCAGGTAGTTTTCAATATATCGCCAGCGATCGTCCCCGTAGGTGGATCTGAGCAGGTTGCGGGCCATTTCGCCGACGATGAGATCCCCTTCGGGAGTGTGGGATATGCCGTCTGCGTGGTGGATGTCGGCATCCGAGAGCAGTTTTTTGACCACGCCGAGGGTGTGGGCAAAACCGGCGAGAA
>JBNGCR010000024.1:0-32715 GCA_050045915.1 Limnospira sp. | reverse complement strand
TAATGGTTGGGAAAGACAAAATTGGTCATCGAAACGGAAATGCTCGTTTCCAGCGATCGGACGTGATGCCACCACCCCACGGGAATAAAAATTACCTCCCCCGGTTCCAAAATGAATTCGATGGGTCTGACATTTTTAAATAGGGGATATTTTTGATAGTCCGGATTTTCCAGATCGACGCGGCTGAATACCCCCACCTGATTGTACACGAACGGGGTTTGCGAGGGGGGCATCAGCCGCACCAGTTTGCGGCCGGAAACCTGGGCCAAAAACAGGTTGACGGGATCGTGGTGCAGTGGCGTGACGGTTCCGGCTGGCCCGAACCAGAAGAAAATTCGCCCCCGGGTTTGGTTGGGATCTAAATATTCCGTACAAATTTCGATATCGTTTAACAACCCTTTCATTTCGGGGCGGTCTAAGTTGCCGTTGTTGGCGACCATGTAATAATCGTTGGTTTTTTGACCGGAAATAACCCAGTCGATATATTCGGCGAATTTGACGGTTTTTCGGTGGCGTTCTAAATTTAACTCATACTCCGGATCGCCGTCGCGTCCGGCCTGAATTTCCACCTTCGCTTCCCCGTAGTGTTGTCGCAAATATTCGGGAGTCCACCGCTCCAACGCCTTCCAGTTTTTGAGGATATCGGTCAAAATCAGGGGGGTGTTTTTGGCGTAGTAGTGATCCAAAAACTCCGATCGGGAAATTGTCGGTTTGCGATCGACGGTTTGGGCGGCTTCGGAGAGGGATGCCAACTGATGCTGAATTTTCCACATCGACTCGACTTTTTGCAGCAGTTGAACGAACTGTTCTCCCGCTTTAAAATAGGGGTGGTCTGAGGCTTGGCTGACGGCATCCAAGGCGAGTTTGACATCGACACCCTTTTCGACCATCCGTTCCACCAAAACGGCGTCGGGTAAATTCAGCAGTTTGTTGAGGGCGACCCACTGTTTCCAACCGTCCGACAATTCGGGTTGCGGTTCCGCCGGTAAATTGGATTGAAGTTGGGATTGGGGAAGCCACTGCAGGCTGACTTGCTGTTCGTCGTGGAGGGTGATTTGTAGGGGGGGAAGGGTGATGCGTTGGGGTTCGGAATTTGTCATGGGTGGAGATCGGGAAATGCGCTCGATCGCAATTTTGGCATTTTTTCGGGGCGATCGCCAAACTCCTCACAATTCATTGGGAATTGACGGCCTCCCCCAGAACCGACGACAACTCCACAGAAAGGCGATTCCAAACGCCAAATTCGCCAAACCCACCGTCGCCGTCCCCCAGCCGAGGAACCGCATTCCCGCCTCGATCGCGATCGCTGTCGATAAAATAGCCGAAGCCACCCACCCGAACCGCTGCAAGACGGACTCTCCCGACACGATCCAGTTCACGAGGCGATCGAATAAAATTTGACCCGCTAACAGTCCGATCGTCAGGGCAACCGTCCCCCACAAGGCGTGCCATTCATCCAAGAATAGCAGATAGGGGAGGTGAAACCACAGGATTCCACCGAGGGCGAATAAACCCAGGCCGACACCCGTCCAAATGCCGCCGGCGATCCGAATCGGGGTCGTGGATTTCGGGGTATTTTCCATCTCAGAATCCGCTGCAATGCTCCGAACTTTGTACTTGATTTTGAGTCCGGGGTTATGGTATCATAGAATCATCTGATTTTTCGAGTTCTGCACGCTCTTTTTGCGGTGTGGCATTTCCTTGTCGTGCCGACCGTTGACGTGCCGAATTCCGACTCGGCGATCGCCCGCCGTTCATTTATCATTCGGGGTCATGGATTTATTTACGGTCGGTCATTCCAACCACCCAATCGAACCGTTTATTTCTCTGTTGCAGCAACACGGTGTCACGGCATTAGCGGACGTGCGATCGCACCCCCATAGCCGCCACCTCCCCCACTTCAACAAAGCCGAACTGACAGCCGCGTTAGAGTCCCAAGGAATTCGCTACGTTTTTCTGGGCAAAGAACTCGGCGCCCGTTCCGGCAATCCCGCCTGCTATGTGGAGGGAAAAGCCGTCTACGAAAAAATCGCCGCCACCGACGAATTTCAAGCCGGACTCCAGCGAGTGATATCCGGCCTCCAAACCTATAATATCGCATTGATGTGCGCCGAGCAAGACCCCCTCACCTGCCACCGAGCCATCCTCGTCTGCCACCATTTAAAACCCTTCAATTTGACCATCAATCACATTCTTAAAACCGGCGAGTTGGAATCCCACGACCAGTTAGAATCCCGGCTGCTATCCAAGCAAGGCTTTACCGAATTTGCCGACCCGACAGCCCCGGTACAACTCTCCTTATTTTCCAATAATTTACCGAGTCGGGAAGACTGCCTGGAGGAAGCCTACAAACGCCAGGGGGATGAAATCGCCTATGTCGAAAAACAAGGGGGGAGCGATCGTGGCTAATTCTGTCAATCTCTACACCATCGGATTTACCAAGAAAACCGCCAAAAACTTCTTTGAACTCCTCAAACAATCCGGCGTGACGCGGGTAATCGACACCCGCTTAAACAACGTCTCCCAACTAGCGGGATTCGCCAAAAAAGCGGACTTAGAATATTTCCTAAAAACCATCGGCAATATCGATTATATTCACCGGATAGATTTAGCCCCCAGCAAAGATATCCTGGACGAATATAAAAAACAAAAGGGGGACTGGGAAACCTACGAAACGAAATTCTTAGACCTGCTAGAAAAGCGACAGATCGAAAAAAAGGTTGACCCGGAATTGATAGAAAATGCCTGCCTGCTGTGCAGCGAAGCGAAACCCCACCATTGCCACCGTCGCCTAGTCGCCGAGTATCTCAACCGACATTGGGGGAATATCCAAATTCACCACCTGTAGCCATGACACAGATGATTTGTCTAGCGAATTCGCGCAAAAATAGCGATCGCTGCGTTGCCGGAATTGACAAATCAACCCGTTTATGGGTTCGTCCGACCACCCGCCTGGACGACGGTCGTATTCCGGTAAAACTCTCTATTATTGACGGAAAACCTATCCGACCCCTGGATGTAATCGACGTTTCTTTGACCGACGAATCCCCGGGTTATGAATGCGAAAATCGGGTCATGTTTTCGACTCGCTGGAAACGGGTCGGAACCGTCCCCTACAAAGAAATCAAGCAGTTTTGCGAAACCGAAATTCTCCACAGCCACCGGGATGATTTTCTCACAGCAGTTCCTTATCACTATTTGTCCCAATTACCCAAACCGAAACGGCGAACCCTGCAGGTCATCGAAACCCCGGATTTTCGGGCGATGCGGAACGGTCAAAATAAGTGGCGGGGTTCCATTCCTCTCAACGGAAGCGATCGCCTATTTGCCACTATTACCGACCCGGAATTTTGTCAAAAACTCGACACCGGCCATCAGCCTTCCAACCCCTGTTTGGTGGTGTTCAGTTTCAGCCAACCCTGGAGTCAAGCTTATACGGATGAAGAATTGCGATGTTACCGTTTGATTGCGGCGGTTATTGAGTCAAAAAATAACGACCATTAACCCGGATTGAGAAACCGGGTTTCTACAACCCTCTTTTATCCCAATCTACAATCTCCATAGAAACCCGGTTTCTTGCCCTTTCAAAAAAAGGGGCAAAAGCCCCTTGTGATTTTAACATTAACAGCGGAGATAATTCGCCCAAACGTACCCTTCCATCACCCTGGCATAGATGTAAACCCAGTTCTTATTGTGGGGCGATCGCTCCAACCATTCCACCTCGGCGCCGTCCGGCAGACTCCCGATAATTTTACCCCCCGGTGTCGCCCGGACGTTCAGGGGGGTATCAGTGGGATCAGCGACGATACAAAGGCGAACACCGACGGGCTGATAGCCCGGTTCTGTGGGGGAATCCCCATAGCGTTGCCAAATGGACTCACCCGCGAATCCGACACCGCCATTCAAACCAGCGATCGAAAAAACAGTCAGGGATAATCCAATGGCTTTAAGCCCTCCAAATCGATTCATAGTTGAACACTCCTTTCGTGGGGTTGTAAAGCGGTAAATGCACCCCCCAGAGTAGCCGATCTGGATGGCACAATTTTACACCCAATTGGCAAAATTTCAAGGGTTTTTTTCTGCTAACATTCGGACAAATTCAAGCAGGATTTGACCGTAGCGATCGCCGGCCACTTCCAACAGGTCGTTATGACCCGCCCCGGGCACCCACAGGGACAGTTTCGGTTCCCCGGCGGCGGCGTAGAGTTGCTGTCCGTGGGAAAAGGGAATCACCCGATCGCGATCGCCGTGTAGAATCAAGATCGGAACGTCCACCCGTCCGATCTGGTCGAGGTTCGGAAAGCGATCGAAGGGGTAAATGGGAATCCGCGTCACCACCCGGAAGGTACTGGTAAACCCGCTCTCGATCGCCAACCCCGCCACCGGTTTGCGGGCGGCGAGATCGGTAGATGGCCCACTGCCCACCGATCGCCCGTAGACGACAATGCGATCAGGGGGAACGTTCAAAGTTTCGGTGAGGTAATTGTAGGCAGCATCGATCGCCCGATACGTCCCCGCCACCGAGGGTTTCCCGCCACTCAAACCGTAACCCGGATAGTCGTAGGCGAAAACGGAGAAGCCGAGATCCCGCAAGTCCTGCAACCGCCTGCGGATGTCTCCGATGTCCTCCGCGTTGCCGTGGCTGTAAAGGATGGTATACTGCGCTCGGGGATTCGGCAGGTACAGAGCCGCGATCGCCGTTTCGTCTGTTGTTTCGAGGAATAACAGCTCCTCGGTGCGATCATAGCTGGCCGGACGGGGGTGAAAAATCATGCGATCGCTCCCAAAGTACGCCCAGACGCCGACCAAAAGATAGATCGTCAAGATTGACATCACCAAACGTCTGAGGGAAAATTCACCCCAAACCCATTTCTTGATTGTGGATCGATTCATTTTGCGTTGAATGTGGTTCAGCGGGTTCAGATTATGCTTGGATTGTTTTTGTAGCCGAGTCTGTACTGACAGACCGAATGCTCTGTGATTTTAGAGGATCTAACATGGCGATGGAATTTCCTGACGATCTGAAGTATCTGGATAGCCACGAGTATGTCCGCCTCGATGGCGAAATTGCCACCATCGGGATCAGCGCTTTTGCCATCGAGCAATTGGGTGATATCGTGTTCTTGGAACTTCCGGACGTTAACGACGAGTTGGAGAAGGGCGAATCCTTTGGCAATGTCGAATCGGTGAAAGCGGTTGAAGATCTCAAAGCCCCGCTGAACGGAACCGTTATCGAACGAAATGATGCCATTGTTGAGGCCCCCGAAGAATTGGCCGAAGATCCCTATGGGGAAGGGTGGTTGATCAAAGTCCGCATTAAGGATGCGGAGGATCTCGAAGATGCCCTCTCGTCCGGCGAATATCAGGCTTTGGTGGAAGGGGAAGGGTAGTCAATTGGCGACCGAAAGGAAACAGTCCCGACACTGAGGTTGGAGAGAGGCGATCGCATTTTTCCGGGGCGGCGCGACATCCGCAAATCCACCGTTTCTATCCCCAATATTGGGCGATCGCCTCAATTCTTCCCGCTTTGCTATCCGATGCCGCCGAAATTGACCCCGATCTCGACCCGGGACGATACGAACCCCCATCCTTAACCCCCCGGAAACCGGCAACGGCCATTCATATTTTTTTACATTTCTTCGCAATTTTTCTTGACAAAAATCAGCAAAAAGTTAGAGATGCGATTGTTGAAAATTGTGAATTTTTAGTTTAAACTTGGGGTAGCTATTCCGACCGATTGAATCGAGACAGTTTGAAGCTGAGAACCTCGAACTGCTGAGGGAGCAGAAAAGTTGCCGTTCACTCGGCTTAAAAATATTGATCTTTGATAGATGGCAATCGCCCGGACGGTCGGAATATCGATCGATTCGGGGACTCGGGCGGCGAGCTCTTTTTCTGCCTATCGCCGGCCCGAAAAAACAAGAACGGACGATTGAGAAATTAACCGTCAATGTCTTCCCTCCCCAGCCCGGGGAACCCGACAAAAACCTCAAAACCTTAACAGTCGCCCTTGGAGATCTGGTCAAGATGGACATCCCCCTCGGAAATGCACCCACCCCCGACGCGAAAATCGTCCCCCAAATCCAAGAACTCGATCGCCTGTGGCAAACATTGCCCGAGACGCTCAAACAGCAGTGGGCCAGCCAATATCAGGTCGAACTCGAAGCGTTGCTGTTACAAGCGGACCATTCCATCCCCACCCCCCTCAAAGACGGACTCAGCGATCGCGAACTCGCCGAACGCCTGGGCGTCTCCCCCGCCAACATCCTCCACACCTGCGAGCGACTGCCCCACCGCTTCGCCGAGTGGACGCGATCGCTCGATCCCGGCGGCCTGTCCTGGTGGTGGCGGCAAACCGGCGACCAACTGCGATACTATCCCATTAGAGGGTATTTGGGCTCAAATTGAAGTCCAGTTTTGGCTCCAATGTAAAGCAACGGTAAAAATTTGCAGCCCACTGCGGAAGTCCTCGAAACCCCCCAACGCTTCGGAACGGGGGCGTTTTGCAGTTTCTCCCCGGCTGTCGCAGGGCGATCGCCCTACCCATTTGTCGGATTAATGATTACAATTCTTTAAAAATCATAAAAAGCTGAAATTCCCGTCGGCTTTGATACACCGCATCGGTCGGTGTAGATTTTTGCTGTATCTAAAAATACAAAATTGTCATTAATTTCAACTCGGGATGGTGTACGGCCTCGGTAGATGGGTCTGCCGTATCCAAGTCAATCTCTCTTATCCACCTTGTCGAATCAGTCGGAGTTTCATGCTGGATTTTAATTCCCCCGCTCAAACCCAATCCCCCACCTTCCCATCCAACGGAAGCCACCCCCATTCGCCATCAAGCGATCGCCCAGAGGCCACCCCCGCCGACAACTTCATTAGCCGGCACGTCGGCCCCAACGCCGCAGAAATTCAACAAATGCTCGAAACCGTCGGATATTCCAGCCTCGACGAATTGATCGACAAAACCGTTCCTGGAGACATCCGCCTCGATCGCCCCCTCGACCTGCCCCCCGCCCTCGGCGAAACCGCAGCTTTAGAAAAATTGCGGGAAATCGCCTCCAAAAACCAGATTTACCGATCCTTCCTGGGAATGGGCTACTCCGACTGCATCACCCCCCCCGTCATCGGGCGCAACATCCTCGAAAATCCCGGTTGGTACACCGCCTACACCCCCTACCAAGCCGAAATCGCCCAGGGACGCCTGGAAGCCCTCCTCAACTTCCAAACCCTGATCATCGACCTGACGGGACTCGAAATCGCCAACGCCTCCCTCTTAGACGAAGGCACCGCCGCCGCCGAAGCCATGAGTCTGAGTTACGGCGTCAGCAAAGCCAAGGCCAACGCCTTCTTCGTCTCCCGGGACTGCCACCCCCAAACCCTCGACGTCCTGCAAACCCGCGCCCAACCCCTGGGCATCGACATCATCATCGGGGATTTCCGCGAATTCGACTTCTCCACCCCCATTTTCGGAGCCCTGCTGCAGTACCCCGCCACCGACGGCGCAATTTACGACTACCGGGAATTTATCGAAACCGCCCACGCTCATCAAGCGATCGTCACCGTAGCCGCGGACATCCTCGCCCTCACCCTGCTGACGCCCCCCGGGGAACTCGGCGCCGATGTCGCGATCGGCAGCACCCAACGCTTCGGCGTCCCCCTCGGCTTCGGCGGGCCCCACGCGGCCTATTTCGCCACCAAAGAAGCCTACAAACGTCAGGTTCCGGGCCGGATGGTGGGCGTCTCCAAGGACCGCCAGGGCAACCCGGCCCTGAGACTCGCCCTGCAAACCCGGGAACAGCACATCCGCCGGGACAAAGCTACCAGCAACATCTGCACCGCCCAAGTCTTGTTAGCAGTAATTGCCAGCACCTACGCGGTTTACCACGGTTCCGAGGGACTGAAAAAAATCGCCGAAACCGTCCACCGGATGACGGGAATTTTGGCGGCGGGGTTGCGGCGGTTGGGTTACGCGATCGCCTCCGACAGCTTTTTTGATACCCTGCGAGTGGAATTGGGAGACATCCCCCAGGCCGAGATTTTGAATCGGGCGATCGCCAAACAGATTAACCTGCGGATAATCGGAGAAGATGCGATCGGCATCAGCCTCGACGAAACCACCACCCTTCAAGATATCCGCGATCTGCTGGAAATTTTCGCCCTCGGCGAAACCCTCTCCTTTGAAATTGAGGATTTGTCCGCAGAATCAGCCATCCCCAAAAACCTGACCCGCACCTCCGAGTATCTCACCCACCCCGTCTTCAACACCCACCACTCGGAAACCGAACTGCTGCGGTATCTCAAACGTTTGGAAAATCGGGACCTGTCCCTGACTACCTCCATGATCCCCCTCGGGTCCTGCACCATGAAGCTGAACGCCACGGCGGAAATGCTGCCGGTGACCTGGCCGGAGTTCGGCAAAATCCACCCCTTTGCCCCCCAGACGCAAACCCACGGCTATCAGATTTTATTTGCACAACTCGAAGCATGGCTGGCGGAAATTACCGGATTTGCGGGCATTTCCCTGCAACCCAACGCCGGGTCCCAAGGAGAATATGCGGGGTTATTGGCAATTCGCGCCTACCATGAAAGCCGGGGCGAGGCACACCGCAAAATTTGTTTGATTCCCGAGTCCGCCCACGGGACAAACCCCGCCAGTGCCGTGATGTGCGGGATGAAAGTGGTGGCGGTGAAGTGCGATAAAGATGGGAATATCGACATCGGGGACCTGAAGGCGAAGGCCGAGAAACACGGGGAGAACCTGGGGGCGCTGATGGTGACGTACCCCTCCACCCACGGGGTGTTTGAAGCCGGCATTCGGGACATTTGCGCGATCGTCCACGAAAATGGCGGTCAGGTCTATATGGACGGGGCGAATATGAACGCCCAGGTCGGCCTGTGCCGTCCGGGAGATTTCGGGGCGGATGTGTGCCATCTGAATTTGCACAAAACCTTCTGCATCCCCCACGGCGGCGGCGGGCCGGGGATGGGTCCCATCGGTGTCATGTCCCACCTGCTGCCGTTTTTACCGGGTCACGCGGTGGTTGAGATGCCGGGGGAACATCGGGTCGGGGCGGTGTCGGCGGCGCCCTGGGGCAGCGCCAGCATTTTGGTGATTTCCTGGATGTATATTGCCATGATGGGGGCGGCGGGGTTGACCCACGCGACGAAGGTGGCGATTTTGAATGCCAATTACATGGCGCGACGGCTGGATGCGTCCTATCCGATTTTATATAAAGGCAAGAACGGCACGATCGCCCACGAGTGCATTCTGGATTTGCGATCGCTCAAAAAGTCCGCCAATATCGACGTGGACGATATCGCCAAACGCCTGATGGATTACGGGTTCCACGCCCCGACGATTTCTTGGCCGGTGGCGGGGACGATGATGGTGGAACCGACGGAGAGCGAGTCCAAGGACGAGTTAGACCGGTTCTGCTCGGCGATGATCGCGATTCGGGCCGAGATCGCCGCGATCGAATCCGGGGAGATGGACGGGGAAAATAACCCCCTCAAACAGGCGCCCCACACGGCGGAATCCTTGATTGTCGGGGAATGGAAGCGCCCCTACTCCCGGGAAATCGGCGCCTACCCCGCCCCCTGGACTCGGGAGTACAAATATTGGCCGCCGGTGGGCCGGGTGGATAATGCGTTCGGCGATCGCAATTTCGTCTGTTCCTGCGCCCCGATGGAGGCCTATCAGGACTAGAGCCGGCGGGATTGTGCCCTGAAACTTCGGGGTCGGTCGATGGGGCCGACCCCGTTTTTTGTTCCCTTGGCTGATGGAAAGCGGCGTCCGATCAACTCCGGATCATCAATCCGGAAACATTGGGGTGGCTCTGTTCGACTCTCGGGAAAATTTATTGCAAGTATCGCGCTCGTCTATATAACCGTTTAAATCGAGCGATCGGTCGTTTCCAGACGAAGGATACTAAAATCTGATCAACCCTTGAATTGTAAAGCATAGCCCGTGAGCCGACATCGCAAATCCGGGATCGATCCGTTTCCTCAACACCCCGGTTGCCGCCCCCGCACCCTCCCCGGAAAAGAAGTAGACGCTCCGAATTGAAGACAATGGGTAGCGGATTTGATCCCGGAACGTTTACACAATCTTCATATTAAAAGCCGGATTTTTTACAAAATTGACTGGATTTTTGAGGTGCCGTACCCTTATGATAGATTTGCTTCCGTATCAGACATCCATTCAATTGGACGGTTGACAGTGGCAGAATCGAGTGGACAGTTGACAGTGGCAGAATCGAGCAACTGAAACCAATGTCGGCTGTCGGCGAGTGAGGGATTAGTCAATCTCACAGAGTCAACAATTTTGAATGGAGTCTCATACCAATCCGTTCCGAAGGCTAGTCCTTTGCAGATTGTGAGATCGGTAATTCTATAGGGATAGGGCTAGTCTCAAGTCAGTGTCCAGACCAATTGAAGTGGGTATCCTTGTTATGAAAGAAGTTCAACTATTTAATATATCAATTGATAACATCACAACCGAGGAATTACTCAAAAACCTCGGTCAAAAAGGTGGCGTTGTCTTCACTCCCAACGTCGATCACCTGATGCGCCTGCAGAAAGATCGGGAATTTTACGAACTCTACCATCAATCGGACTACCGCATCTGTGACAGCAAAATTGTTTACTACGCTTCCCGAGTGCTGAACCAGCCCATCAAGGAAAAAATTTCGGGTTCGGATCTGTTTCCGGCGTTTTATCAGTATTATCGCAATTGCGACGCGGTCAAGATCTTTTTGCTCGGAGCCGCCGAGGGAGTCGCCCTCCGCGCCCAGGCTAATATCAACGCGGCGGTGGGCCGCGAAATCGTCGTTGACTGCTATTCTCCACCCTACGGCTTTGAAAAAGACGAGCTGGAATGTCAGCGGATCGTCGATCGCGTCAACGAATCCGGGGCGACGGTTCTGGCGGTCGGGGTCGGCGCCCCCAAGCAAGAAAAATGGATCATGTGCCACAAGCACAAGCTGACCCATATCAAAGTCTTTTTGGCGATCGGTGCCACTATCGACTTTGAAGCGGGCGAAAAGCCCCGCTCTCCCAAGTGGATGAGCGAGATGGGGTTAGAGTGGCTGCATCGGCTCACCTCCGAACCTCAGCGCCTCTGGAAGCGCTACCTGATCGAAGATATGCCCTTTTTGTGGCTGTTGATGCAGCAGAAATTCAACCGGTATCAATCGCCCTTCGCTCCCTCCGGAAACCCGACTCTCCCCGATTGGCAGATGCCCCTGTTGGGACAGCTCCTTGAAGAAGCCGGTTTGCTGACTCCCGCCCAGGTTCAACAGGTACTCGCCGCCCAAGCTCAACAGCGCCACCTGCGCTTCGGAGAAATCCTCTCCAATTGGGGCTGGCTATCTCAGGAAACCGTCGATTTCTTTGCCGACGAGTTGCCTCAACTCGGCATCCAGACACAAAAGCAGCCATTGGGCCAATATCTCAAAGCCGCCAGGCTGTTGGATGACGAACAAATTCACCTGATCTTGACCGAACAGCAGCAAGAGCGCCGGCGGTTCGGGGAACTCGCCGTCCAGAAAGGCTGGCTCAAACAACAGACAGTCGATTCCATTCTGTGGTATCTCACCCACTCGAATTCCATGAGGATTGCCTAGGTTTCGGTCCATTGTCATATTAAGTCCGTTTGAATACTTACACAATCCTTCGAGAAAAGGCAATAGGCAAGAGGCAATAGGCAAAAGTTTGAAGCGGTTTCAGGAGGGACAAGGAAAACCTGGAATTATAATGGTTTTAGCGGACATGATATCAGGCATCCGATCGAGCCACCGATTGAAAACCGGGGATCTCCCCGGTTTTTTGTCGGTCGATTGGGGATGGGTGAAGCCGGCTGAGTTCTTTGGGGTCGGTGCGATCGCGTGTGATAATCCAGATCGAACCGTTTCAAATCTTCTCAACATCTAGAATATGGTGTACCTTCCCCAACGCCGCCGTCAGGGCCGACAGCGTTCCCTCAAAGCCCATTTCAACGACTTACCCCGCCTGAGATACGATCGCCTTTTATTTCTGATCGTCCTGGGAATCGGCCTGAGTTGGAGCGCGATCTCGATTCTCAAATGGCTGCTCCCCTCCGCTCCCCCAGCCGCATCGGATGCCGTTTCTGAAGTGTCCCAGGAAGCGTTGGCGGACACCTACACCGTCAAATCCCCCCCCGATTGGCGGGCGAACCCCGACCTACAGGCGATCGTGGATGAAACCGTCGCCCTAGCCGAGGACAAGGGACTCCCCACGGAGGCACTCTCCATCACCTTAGTGGACGTCACCGACCCGGCCACCCACTACCGGGCCGGATACAACCACCAAATGTTGCGGTTTCCCGCCAGCGTCTCCAAACTCTTTTGGCTGGCAGCCTTTTTCAATCAGGTTCGGACCGGTTCGATTCCCGACGAGTCCCCGTTTCACGACGACCTCAACCAAATGATCCGCATTTCCGATAACGACTCGGCCAGCCGCATCGTGGATGCGATCACCCGAACCACCTCGGGGGAAACCTTGGGGGAAGCGGAGTTGGAGAGGTGGATCGACGAACGCAGGCGGATCGATACATTATTTCGGAATGCCAACTATGACAATATTCTTCTGAGCATGAAGAATTATCCCGTCACCGATTTGGGAGAAGCCCCCGAAGGCCGCGACCTACAATTGAAACAAACTCCGGCTTTGGCCGACGGAAACCAAGTCAGCACCGACCAGGCGGCGCGGCTGATGTACGAAATTTATACGAAACAGGCGGTTTCCCCCCTTGCCAGCACCAAGATGGCTCACCTGCTGACCCGCGATCTGAATCCGTCCGCCTGGGACCAGAGCGATCGCGATTTTGTCAAAGGGTTTTTGGGGGAATCCCTCCCTGCGGACATTTACTTCGCCTCCAAGGTGGGCTACACGTCGCGATCGCGCCAAGAGGTCATTTTTGTCCGCACCCTCGACGATCGCGCCATCTACATTCTGGCCATTTTCGCCACCGATCCGGCCTACGCCCAAGACGAGGAGATCTTCCCCCAGATGTCCCGCCACATCTTCGACCGCCTGAACGGAACCTCTCAAAAACTCAAACCCAAAGAAGTCAGCGTCATGAAACGGAACCGTCAATACACTCTTCGCGCAGCGCTATTGAACCGGCGATTGCCATCATAAAAACGGGCAGAAAGGAAAACATTTCCGCTCTGCCCGCATCCAGCAATGATTCCCCTCAAGTGGGGGCTGTCATTGGAAGTGCCGGGGCTCTAAAATCGCCCCAGATCCAACTGTGAAGACTACTTGACTTCCACTTTGGCGCCAGTTTCTTCCAGTTGCTTCTTGATCGCTTCGGCATCTTCTTTGTTGGTGCCTTCTTTGATCGGTTTGGGGGCGCCTTCCACCAAGTCCTTGGCTTCCTTCAAACCCAAGCCGGTGATGGTGCGGACCACTTTCAGAACGGCGATCTTCTTGTCGGCCGGGAATTCGGTCAGAATCACGTCGAATTCGGTCTTCTCTTCTTCCTCAGCCGCCTCGGCAGCGCCGCCCGCCGCCATGCCGGGAGCCGCCATCATCATCATACCGCCGCCGGCAGAAGCGGACGCATCCACGCCGAACGCCTCTTCAATTTGCTTCACCAATTCGGAGGCTTCCAGCAGGCTCAGGGATTTCAGATCTTCTAGAATTTTGTCAGTTTTCTCGGACATGGGTTAACTCTCGGTAATCGTGAACGACAAACAATTAGAAACGGACTTAAGCCGCCTTCTTAATCCTCTTTTTCGGATACCGCCTTGATGGCGCGAACCAGGGACGCCGGAACTTCTTTGATTCCGACCGCCACCTGGGTGGGAACGGCGTTGACTCCGACCGCCACTTTCCTGGGGATGGAGTTGATAGCCCCGGCAATGCGGGCGATGAGTTCTTCCTTGGTGGGAAGTTCGGTGATGGCTTTGACGTCATCGACACTCAAAGCCCGACCTTCCATCACCCCGCCGCGAAGCTCGGTTTTTTTGCTCTCCTTCTGAAACGCTTGATACGCTTTGATGGCAGCACCGAGATCGTCTTGGATGAAGATAAACGCCGAGCTTCCGCTCAGGAATTTCTCCATCACTTGCCAGCTTTCGTCACCTTCGACTGCTTTCCGCATCAAGGTGTTTTTGGTGACGGTACAGGTGCCACCCGTTTCGCGCAGGCGGTTCCGCAAGTCGGTGATTTGGGAAACAGACAGCCCAGTGTAGTCGATCACCAGGGTCAGTTGAGCCTCGCTCAACGCCTTCTGGAGATCGGCGACAATATCTTGTTTTTGGGCTAAGGTTCTTCCCATTCGTGTTGAACCTCCATTTTGTACGATCGCCCGATCCCATCCGGGTCAAACAGAAGACCGGTTGCATTAAAAAACCTCGGACTTTCGGCCGAGGTAAAGGAATAAGAATTATCCGTAAGAATTTGAGACAATTTCTGTCCCCAATTCGTCGTTAAAATCTTACATACCTTGACCTCGGCAGGATATTAAGCGAGTCGCACCTGCTGTCTTCGGCTACCGGATCTTTAATTGGTGATGGGCTATAGCGCGGCAATTACACCGATCTCTTATCATCGCGCGATCGCCACTTTTTGTCAAGGGGCATTTCCCCATTCGAGGGGCGAAATTCGACTGAGAAACCGGGTTTCGGTCAGAGAAACCCAGTTTCTCGGCAGATTGGGGCCAGAAATTGATAATTATCAATTATCAATTATCCATTATCCATTATCCATTATTCCCTACGCCACCTCCGCGACTTTCAGATCCCGCAGGGCGCTGATATCCACCAGGATCGCGGGTCCCATTGTGGAACAGACATACACGCTCCGCCAGTAGCGGCCTTTCGCGCCGGACGGGCGGTTGCGATCAATGCACTCTTGCAGGGCGGACAGATTCACGAGCAGGTCTTCTGCGGAGAAGGAAGCTTTCCCAAACATGACGTGGACGATCCCGGTGCGATCGGCCCGGAATTCCAGTTTCCCGGCCTTAAATTCCTCGATCGCCTGGGTCAAATCCGTCGTCACCGTGCCACCCTTCGGAGAGGGCATTAGACCTTTCGGACCGAGCAGGCGGCCCAGCTTGGCGACCTGGGGCATCATGTCCGGCGTGGCGATCAACTTGTCGAAATCCAGCATCCCTTTCTGAATTTCCGCGATCAGGTCATCCGACCCCACCAAGTCCGCCCCGGCGTTCTGGGCCTCCGTGACCTTCTCACCTTTGGCTAAAACAGCCACTCGGATTTCCTGGCCCGTCCCCTTGGGGAGCGTCACCGTAGTCCGCAGTTGTTGGTCGGTGTACTTGGGGTCAATTCCGAGGCGGATGTGGGCTTCGGCCGACTCAGGAAACTTGGCGGTCGCCGTCTGTTTGAGCAAATTGAGCGCTTCCATCGGCTCGTAGGGCCGTTCTTCGACCTGCTTTCTCAGTTCTTGTAATCGACGCGATTCTTTTTTTGGCATTGTTTTCTCCTGGGGTCAATAACGAAGTTCGACTTCTCCCCCGATGTATGAATTGAACGATTGGGTGGGGCCAATTGAGGCCAATAATCCATCGGCTGGATTCGTCGCCTAATCTGCCACCGTGACGCCCATATTCCGGGCCGTCCCTTCCACGATTTTCATCGCGGCTTCGATGTCGTTGGCGTTGAGGTCAGGCATTTTGGTTTCCGCGATTTCCTGCAACTGTGCCCGGGTGATACTGCCGACGCGCGATCGGTTCGGTTCCCCCGACCCCTTCTCGATGCCAGCCGCTTTTTTGATCAAAACGGATGCCGGCGGGGTCTTGAGTACGAAGGTGAAGCTGCGATCTTCGTAGACCGAAATCTCCACCGGAATCACCAGACCGGCTTTGTCAGCCGTTTTGGCGTTGTACTCTTTGCAGAACATCATGATGTTCACCCCGTGCTGACCCAGCGCCGGGCCGATGGGGGGCGCGGGGTTCGCTTTCCCCGCGTTGATCGCCAACTTGATAACTGCTACAACTTTCTTAGCCATTCCTTAGCCCTGTTTTTCAACCTGATTGAACTCCAATTCCACTGGCGTGTCTCGTCCAAAGATCGACAGTAGAGCCTTGAGCTTGTTTCGCTCCGGGCTGACTTCAATGACATCCCCTTCAAAGTCTTTGAACGGACCCGAAAGCACCAGAATATGGTCCCCGGTAGCCATCGAAACCTTGACGACCGGTTCTTGCTGCTGGGTCTGCCGAAAGATCCGTTCGACTTCTGGCCGACTCAGCGGTAGGGGTTTGACGTGCCCCCGTCCTCGCCCTGAGTGTCGTTTCTGCTCTGCCCCGACAAAGTTAATCACATGAGGGGTGTTTTTGACAACCTGCCAAGCTTCATCGTCAATATCCCAATGGTTCAACTCACCGTTCCAGTTCAATTTCATCTGGACGAGTACGTAGCCGGGAAAGACTTTTTCCTCGCTGTGCTGGCGACTGCCGTCCTTGCGGAGTTTGATCGCCTGGGTTTGCGGGATCTCGACTTTGAGAATCCGATCGGCTACGTCTAACGTTTGAACCCGTTGTTCCAAATTGAGTTTGACGCGCTTTTCACAGCCCGATGCCACCTGAACAGCATACCAGCGGAGTTCTCCGGGTGCATATTCCGGTTGATCGTCTATTTCAGACCTAGAATTGAGTTGTTCCGACTCGTCTGATGCAAAAGTCATCCAAATACCTGCCCCGACGCCCAACGAAAGAAGTTATCAATTAAATAGATCAGTGTTGCTGAAAGCATGACCATCAATAAGACTCCGGCTGATTCACTCAGCAGTTGCTGGCGGCTTGGCCAGACGACCTTATCGAGTTCTTCCTTTGTTTCCCGAAGAAAACTGCCGACACTAAATCCTTTGGGGGCTTCCTGGACCCCGGTTTCTTCTTTCTTTGACACAGCTTTTCCCCTCGCGATTGTAAACTTGACAGTCGATCCTCCCGACCGTTGCACGCTGGCTCAAACGATTCATTATAACACCCGAGCGTCGGGTGACGGTACACGTCTTTGATTTTGTCCCTCAGATGGGTGAGAGGGCCACATTGCATTCGCAATTCCTCCTCGGACGACTCGACTCAAATTCCCACAAAAAAACCAGGCTATTTTTTAACCTGGCTATTTTTGAGAAATTGAACGCGCCCTGGAGGACTCGAACCCCCGACATCGGGTTTTGGAGACCCGCGTTCTACCAACTGAACTAAGGACGCAAGTCGCATGGGGCAGTATCGCCATATGCCTTTCCTAGCTTAACACGATACTCTCCCAAAATGGAAGCCCTTTTTTCCCCATTTCCAATTTTTGTTGGAATCTGGGGGTTGGGGACACCTAGAGGGGGCGATCGAAGCGCTGGGGTACTCGGGTGGCCTTCCCGACGCGATCGCGCAGGTAGTACAGTTTGGCACGGCGCACCTTACCTCT
Source organism: Limnospira sp. (assembly GCA_050045915.1). Classification (GTDB taxonomy): domain Bacteria; phylum Cyanobacteriota; class Cyanobacteriia; order Cyanobacteriales; family Microcoleaceae; genus Limnospira. Next base: position 15,304 of record JBNGCR010000024.1, on the reverse strand, counting down.
GCGCGTCACCTTGATGCTGGCGATGCGGGGGGAGTGCAGCAAAAATACCCGTTCGACTCCGATACCCTGGAAAATGCGGCGGACGGTGATGGTTTCGTTGACGCCACCGTTCCGCATGGCGATGACGGTGCCTTCGTAGGGCTGAATCCGCTCTTTTCCGCCTTCTTGGATTTTCACGCCGACTCGGACGGTATCTCCGACGTAGATGGTGGGGATTTCCTTCTTCTGGAGCTGCTCTTGGAGATTTTCGATCTCCTCTTGCTCGATCGCGCGGATGATTTCCTGGGCTTGCATGGCTCTGGTTTAAAACTCACAATCTCCTATTGTGACATTCTCCCGCCGAGTTTTCAAGTCCCGTCTTGGGAGCAGGGGAGGCGGAGGGGCGACCGGGGCGACCGGGGCGGAGGAAGAAATCAAGAAAATTTCACTTTCCCCACACCCTACACCCCACACCCCACCGAGCACACCCCAATTCTCCCCCCGGTGTGATGGTTTGCGACGAGCGATCGCCTATGATCGACATTTGTTCACCCCATGAGCTGCGATCGCAATGGATGTCTCCCCTGTGACTCAAATTCCCCTGTGGGGGATCTGCCTGCTGGCGTTTTACGTCGCCTGCACCCTCGGTGCCAACGACGTCGCCAACTCGATGGGAACCTCCGTCGGGTCGAAAGCCATTACCCTCAGACAGGCGATTCTGATCGCCGGGATATTAGAATTTTCGGGGGCCGTCCTGTTCGGGGGGGGAGTGTCCGAAACCCTGGCGACGGGGGTGGTGAAGCCGGAAGAATTCATCCGATCGCCCGAATTGTTTCAGATCGGGATGGTGGCGGTACTGTTGGCGGCGGGAATTTGGCTGCAAATCGCCACCCGCCAAGGTTTGCCCGTCGCCTCTTCCCACGCCGTCGTCGGCGCGATCGCGGGATTCAGCGCCGTTGCCGCCGGATTCGGGGCGGTCGCCTGGAAAACCGTCGGTTTGATTTCCGGCGCCTGGATTATTACGCCTGTGATCAGCGGTGCGATCGCCGCCCTATTTTACAGCGCGATCAAACGCTGGATTTTAGATCACCCCCACCCGGCGCGGCAACTACAGGAATGGACGCCGTGGCTGAGTTTTAGTTTGATCGCCATCTTCGGAACATTGGTGTTGCCGCAGATCAGCCAACCCCTGCAGCAGTGGATCGAAGCCCAATTTCACCTCAATTTTCCCGCCCACGATCTGACGATCGCGATCGGGGGCTTGGCCGTGGCGGGTCTGACGTGGTTCAGTTGGCAACCCATCTACGGGGGGGAGTCGGTATTAGGGAGTCGGGAGTCGGGAAAAATGGGCGAGAATCATGCCCCAAAAACCGAAATTACCCGTTTCGACAACACTATCGAAACCAAACTCGCCCGCTTCCAAGTCCTCAGCGCCTGTTTCGTCGCCTTCGCCCACGGTTCCAACGATGTCGGCAACACCGTCGCCCCCCTCGCCGTCGTCGCATTCATCCGCAACACCGGTACCGTCCCCATCGGCGAATTTCACATTCCCCTGTGGATTTTGGTGGTTGGCGGTGCCGGTATCACCACGGGTTTGGCGATTTGGGGCAAAAACGTGATCGCCACCGTCGGAGAAAATATCATCCCCCTAGCACCAAGCGCCGGGTTCTGCGCGGAACTGGCCACCGCCACAACAGTATTGCTGGCCTCCAAAATCGGGCTACCCGTCTCCACCTCCCACGCCTTGGTTGGGGGGGTCGTCGGCATCGGACTCGTGCAGGGGTTAGAATCGATCCAATTCGGGACGGTGCGGGTGATCGCCATAGCCTGGCTGATCACCGTCCCCACGGCGGCGGGGTTAGCCGCGGGGGGATTCCTGCTGCTGCGATCGCTCTTCGGCATCGGGTAAAAGCGGGAGTCGGTAAAAGGTCACTAATTATCAATTGTCAATTGTGAATTATCAATTCTCCCCCACCCCGCACCCGAATTGATAGATCCGGTGCATAACGGGTTAGACTGAACTCAAGTTTTGAATGCGGGCATTTGCAAACCCGCCCCGCCATTCCTTCCATTGTGCCTTTTTCGCACGAGTGTGCAAACCCCCGAGAGGATAGCACGGGGTTTCTGGCGGATTCGCGCTTACTAGCAGATCGATTAAGAGGTTAATCGCTCATGGGGAAACAGGATCGTCAACCGCCACCCTCCGGCAATGAGGATAACAGACCTGCAGAAGAGGTCTTGAATGCAGTCATTCAAGAGGTCGAAACATTTCATCGGAATTTTCGAGAACGGCTCTCTCAAGATGTCGGGCGACTCCAGCGGGATAAAGATCGCCTGATCGAAGAAATTCAACGTCTGCAACGGCAGCAACAGGAGTTGCAATCCCAGCAATTTCAAACGTTATCGGAGCGACAACTAGCCCAGCAACAGGTTTGGCTCAAACAACTGGCCCAAGTTCTGGCTAACCACCTACAGCGGGAGTTAATTGCCCGTATCAATCAATTGAGAGCGGATTCCGATCCATCTCTGGTTTCATCCGATCCGGGCGGTATACTGCCGGGGGGGGTCGAGGGTGGACTCGATTTGGCTCCCCAGGAGCTCGAAGCCGTTCTGGATACGAGTTTGAATCAAACCTTTCAAAGTTTGCAGCAAGAATTAAATAGCTATCAAAGCGATTTATCCGAACGGTTGAGAACCGTCCAAAGTCTCGAACAGCAGTTTGAAACGCTGGCGGAAACGTTTATCGCCCGGTTGCGGGAACAACTTGACACCTCGGCGAAAGGATTGCCGTCGTCGGGTTCTCAAACCGCTTTACCGCCGACGGCGGTGGCCCAGGCGCAGCCCCAGGCGACGCCGGCGCCCCAGCCGAAACCGAAGGGCGCTTCCCAAGTGCAATTGGGTTTATTTTTGGCGCTGATGTCGGCCCTGGTGCTGTCGCTGTTTAACGTCTGCCTCAAGATCATTCTCAAAACTTCGGATGTGCCGAAACAGATTTTCGGGATATTCGAGGTGGAGGGGGTGATCACGCCGGGATTGGGCAATTCCTTGCTGATCCTGCTGTTGCGGATGATCGTGGTGATGGCGCTGATGCCGATTTTGGCGACGATTCTTTATCCGGCGGTGTGGAGCGACATCCGGCGGTTCCTGCAGTCCCGAGATTGGAAATTGGTTTTCACGGTTGTCGGCAGCGGTTTCTTTCTATTTCTGTCTCAGGTGTGTATTTACATCGCGATCGGGGAAATTCCGACCGGGATTGCGATCACGATTTTCTTTGTTTATCCGATTATTACGGTTTTGGCATCCTGGGGACTCTTCGGCGATCGCCCGAGTTTGATCCGCGTGGGGGCGATGATCGCCATTTTGATTGGCGGTATCCTTTCCCTGCCCAACTTTCTCGGGGGTGCGGCCGGAAATACCGGCGTGGGGGTGATCGCGGCCTTGGGGGCTGGCATCGCCTTCGCCGGATACGTTTTGTTCACCCAAATTGCGGCGGGGAAATTGCACCCCATTCCGTTCAGTTTGGTCAACTTTGCGTCTATTTTCGTGTTTTGCGCCGTGAGTCTGATGTTCTTGCCAGACAATTTGGGATTGGATGTCAATCCGAATTTGTGGACGGGAATTATCGTCGGCGGGGTGATTTTGGGTGTCCTGACCCTGTTGAGTTACCTGCTCAATAATTTTGCGATCCGGTCGGCTGGGGCGGCGCTGGCGTCGATTATCGGCACGTCCGGGCCAGCCTTGACGGCGTTATTTGCCTTTTTGATTATCGGCGAGGCGCTGACGATCAAGCAGATCGGCGGCATGGGTCTGGTGATTTTGGGGGTCGGCACTATGAGTGTGGAACGGATGTTGGTTCCCAAGAAGAAGGCGTCTTAAATTTAGGGAGTAGGGAGTGGGGAATAGGGGTCAGATCCCTTGCCTCCTCCGCCCCATTCCCGGCGCGTAGCACCATACTTTTGACTTGTGAAGAAACGGGGCGATCGCGCGATCGTCCCGTTTTTTATAGCGCTGCGCGCGGGTGTAGGGTGTAGGGTGTAGGGGGTAGGGAATAGAAACCGCTTGTGTCATGGGGGTTTTGGGCTCTGTCCCCGGAACAGAACTGTTACCATACCAGCGCTCCTTGCTATAATCAAAAATTTATAGCGCTGTGCGCTGGCATAGTTACACATAGGAGAAGTGAGGGGACTCCAGAAGTTCTCTTTCCTCTCTTCTATGCCCCTCTTTTCTCCCTATAATAGATTTTGTAACGACACGAGCGCTCACTGCTATACAATCGCATCCTCCGATATTACAAAAATTTATAAACTCGGTGTTTGAGCCGTGATATATTCAAATATATAAGCTAAAATAATCGTTTTTAGCCGTATTAGCCCATTACATCTACTGAGTTAAAGCGAAAAAAATGAGTGGAAAGAATCTGCTAGTGGTTTTCGGCGGCACTGATGAAGGCTCGAACGTTGGCCAGCTAGATACAGGTTTTGACGATGCAAACGGGAATCGAATCAAAGCATCAAATACCGTGCAATCGGTTTTCGATGAACAGGCATTGGATGAGCAAGATACGGATCTATTGCAATTCAATTTCATCACGGAGAAACCCTCAGTCAGCTTCCGCGAAGCAGGTAGTTCAGTAGGAAGCCCTGGACCAGATATTGAAGTAGATCCTTTGCTAAGAGGGACTTCTAAGGATGCAGTGCCACAAAAGACGGGCAACGAAGCTTTTGATGGCAAAATGCGAGAGCTTGAACTATTCCTGGAACAAACTGCATGGGTAGATCGCGGAGTGGATTTTAATACAGGTGTGCGGGGCATGACAGCAGACACCTACCGAAATTTTTCAGATCGAGCCCGCGATGTAATTTTCAGCTACATTAATGATATTCGGGGGGGAGAAAACTACGACAACATCATCGTCATGGGGCATAGTCGTGGGGCGGGTTTAGCTACTCGCGCTGCCAATGCTGTATATGAAGAATATCCAGACCAATTCCTGCGTCTTGTACTACAAGATCCGGTGTCGAAAAATGCCAAACCTATAGGAGAGGTAGATGCTGACACAGTGGTTATTTCGGAGAGCCGTGAATATGTCAAAAAATTAGCGGATGCAGGCAAGGAAGTCCACATTATTGCTAAGACATATCTTAGAAGTGGAGATTTGACAGACAGCAGTATATTCAACTACGAAACCTATGCTCCAGAACTCATGGGTACGCACTTCTTCTATCCGGGTGATGAAAGGGCCACATTATTACTTGGTGAAACAACTTCGAGAGAAGCGGAAAACAGAATTACGGATTCCGTTGGCAACGAGCCTGACATGAGAAATGTTTACTTTCACCTTGCCCACATGCAGCATGGATATATGTTGCAAGGTCCCAATGGTTACGATAATAAGGACGATGCCAACTACAAGGCTTTTCATAGTGGGTTTGGCGCTTATGAAAATATCATCAAGACCGACCCCTGGACGACAACCCATTCCAATGGAGAAGCGATCGACATTGATCAATTGGCTGCTGAATCGGAGACTTTGCAGAAATATATCAAAGGTGAGCGAAAAGCAACTGAACCAGGCAAGCTAATTACAAATTTTTTGGGCTACCCAACTGGATATGAACCCAATCTTCTACCTGACGGCGATCCACTTGGCCAATATTACCAAAATAATAATCCTGACAATCGGATTATCTCGGTTAACATGACAGCTCAAGGTCAAGATCGGCAACACGCTTTGGTGCATTCCTTAGCCTACAAGGTACTCATCCCCACCATCAACATCGAGGTGAGTGCCACTGAAGCCAATGAAGCCGACGCTTCAGAAATCGTTATCACGGCTACATCTAACCGCACCTTTGAAAATGATCAAACGGTTACGCTGCAATTTCCCCAAGATAGCTCTGGTTCCACTGCCACCTTGGGGGACGACTATACCTTGTCTGGGTTTGAGCAATCGGGCGATAACTACACCATCACCATTGATGCGGGTAGTAATACCGGAACCGGAACGATAAAAATCGAAGATGATGACCAAATTGAAGAAGAAACTGAGAAAGTCAGCTTCTCCATCATCAAAGATGGCGTCCTCAACAAAACCTCTAATCTCGGTGAAATCAAAGGCATCAACGGGACTACTCAAAACATAGAAATCACCATTATTGAGAACGATCTTGAACCCCCAGAAATACAGATTGAATTAGGGGAGGAAGATCAGAAGACCGCTTCTGGGTCTTCTGACGGAGAATCAGAAGACCCGGCACCCCCGGCATCAGTCCCCCCCATTGAGGTGGAATCTGAGGAAGAAGACCCGGCACCCCCGGCATCAGTCCCCCCCATTGAGGTGGAATCCGGCCAGGAAGAAACCTTTCCAACGATCGCCAACTTCCAAGTTCCCGTGTTCGACCTCGATCCCCTTCCCGACGGTCCCGAAATGACGGAAACTTCCCCGGAAGGAGAGTCCGAACCGGAAGCGGAATCTTTACCCAATATCGTTACCGACATTTACACTCCCCCGATCCGAATTGTCTTCCCGATGATGTTCTCGGCCAATATCAGCACTTCCAACACTGAAGCCGACGATACCGATAATGCGATCGCGGGTACGCCGGAAACGGACGACCTCTTCGGTTTGGACGGCGAAGACAACATTGCTGCCGGAAACGGCGATGATGAAGCCAACGGCAACCGAGGCAACGATACCATCGATGGGGGTTCCGGAAATGATGAAATTCAAGGTGGAAAGGGCAACGACCAAATTCAGGGCGGAGATGGAAACGATATCCTCTTCGGCAATCTGGGCGACGACACGATCGCCGGAAATGCCGATAACGATTGGATTAACGGCAACCAGGGTCAAGATCTCATCGACGGGGGCGACGGCGATGATGAGATTTATGGCGGCCAGGATGACGACCAAATGAAAGGTAGCGATGGAAATGATACTCTCTCCGGGAACCTCGGCGCCGACCAAATGGAGGGCAACGAGGGCGACGACTGGCTCTATGGGGGTCAGGGGAATGATACCCTTTCTGGTAATGCGGGTGGCGATCGCCTCTACGGTGACTTGGGTGCGGATCTTCTCGACGGTGGAGAAGGAGCAGATACCCTTACGGGTGGAGAGGGCAGCGATCGCTTTATCCTCGTTTCCGGCTTCGGTGTGGATACCATCACCGACTTTAGCGATGGTGAAGATCTGATGATTCTCGATGGTGGCCCGACGTTCGAGGATCTGACGATTAACGCCGTCGGCGGTGATGCCGAGATTCGGGTGGGGTCAGAAATTCTGGCCCGACTGACGGGTGTTGATGCGGAAATGTTAACAGTGGATGACTTCACAGCTTTGGAGGTCTGATCCTCAATCCCCTTGATTGGACGGTGCGATCGCGCGATCGCACCGTCCGTTTGTTTGTCGGGAAAATCAGGCCGACTCGTGCTGTCGGTGCCATGCGGGGTGCCACAGCACCTCCGCCGTCGATCGCTGTTCGACCATTTCCTTGGTAATCACGCAGCGGTTCACGTCTTTGCGGGAGGGCAACTCGTACATCACCTCCAACATCAACTCTTCCAAAATGCCACGCAGGGCCCGGGCGCCGGTCTTGCGCCGGTAGGCCTCTTTCGCGATCGCTTTGAGGGCCTCGGGTTCAAATTCCAAGGCGACGTTATCCATCCGCAACAGCTTCTTGTACTGCTTCACCAGGGCGTTGTGGGGTTCGGTCAAGATCCGCATCAGCGCCTCCTCGTCGAGGGGCGAAATCACCGTCAGCACCGGCACCCGGCCGATAAATTCCGGGATGAGTCCGAATTTGACCAGATCCTCCGGCTCGACATTTTTGAGAATTTCGTCCAGAGTCGGCGTGGCTGGGCTGTTGGTTTGGGGAACCCCGTCCATCCCCGGTTGGATGAAACCCAGGGCTTTTTTGCCCAGGCGCTGTTCGACCACCTTATCGAGGCCGACAAAGGCGCCGCCGCAGATGAAGAGAATCTTGCTGGTGTCGATTTGGATGAAGTCCTGGTAGGGGTGCTTGCGTCCGCCTTGGGGCGGCACGTTGACGACGGTACCCTCCAGAATTTTCAACAGTGCCTGCTGCACCCCTTCCCCGGAAACGTCCCGGGTGATGGAGGTGTTTTCGCTCTTGCGGGCGATTTTGTCGATTTCGTCGATGTAGATGATTCCCCGCTGGGCGGCTTCGATGTCGAAGTCGGCGACTTGCAGTAACCGCAGCAGGATGTTTTCCACGTCGTCCCCCACATACCCCGCCTCGGTGAGGGTGGTGGCGTCGGCGACGGCAAACGGGACGTCGAGGAGGTGGGCGAGGGTTTGGGCCAGGAGGGTTTTGCCGCACCCGGTCGGTCCCATCAACAGGATATTTGATTTTTGCAATTCCACCCCGTCATCTTTTCGCTCGTCGGCGTCCGGGGCGCGATGGGTGCGCTGTTGTGGATCGGCTTTGCCGCTGCGCTTCGCACCGTCGCGGGCCGTTTCTTCGGCGTCGGCACTCAGGCGCTTGTAGTGATTGTAAACGGCGACGGACAGGACTTTTTTGGTGCTGTGCTGGCCGATGACGTGTTCGTCCAGATATTGTTTGATTTCGACCGGTTTGGGGAGATCTTGCAGCGGCGTTTTCAGGGGGTGCGATCGCTGCGGGTTTCCTTCATTGGCCAGATCGGGGGGTGACGAAGTCCGGTCGAAACTGGAAAACTCTTCCTCTAAAATTTCGTTGCACAGTTCCACGCACTCATCGCAGATGTAGACCCCAGGACCGGCGATCAATTTGCGAACTTGCTCCTGGGATTTACCACAAAAAGAGCATCGTAAATGAGAATCATACCTGGACATATTTAACCTTATGGGTGACAGTTCCTAATTGTGCTAGGCGGGGGAAATCCTGTCGGATGTCGATTGAACGGGAGGAGGAGTCAGCTTTCCGAAACTGGTCGATTCTAGCCCCGTCTGTCTCGTGAGTCGCTAATTTAACCGTAACATTGAACCCGGAAAACGTGCTAGGGTCGGGTGTTAAAAGATGTTGCTAAATTGGAGGCAGGAGCCGTCAATGGGCGCGATATCGGGGGATTTCGCCAAGCGGAACCGGGGCGAAAATGGGGGGCGGGTCCCGATTCGGGAGGTGGGTTGGGACGCTGAGTGCTGTTCCCCGTTCCCCGCGATATGAGATAGTGAATTTTGCACTTTATCTGGTCGAATCTCTGTCGTGCCGCTCAAGTACGCTCTTGTCCACGAATGGTTGACGCCGAAAGCCACGGGGGGGTCGGAGTTGGTCGTCCGGGAAATTCTCAGGCACATCGACGCCGAAGTCTACGCGCTGATCGATTTTGAATCCACCAATCCCGAGAGCTACCTTTACGGACGCCCCATCGGAACGACCTTTTTGCAGCATTTTCCCCGAGCCCGCAACGGGGTGCAAAAATACCTGCCTCTGCTGCCGTTGGCGATCGAACAGCTCGACCTGCGAGAATACGACGTGATTTTATCCTCGTCCCACGCCGTCGCCAAGGGTGTCCTGACGGCCCCCGGGCAACTGCACGTCTGCTACTGCCACACCCCCATGCGTTACGCCTGGGACTTGACCTTCGACTATCTGCGAAGTTCGGCCGTCGGTTCGGGCGTCCCCGGCTTTTTCACCCGCCTGCTGCTGCACCAGTTGCGGCAGTGGGATGTCCTGTGCGCCAACCGGGTGGACTATTTTATCGCCAATTCCAGACATACGGCCCGCCGGATCTGGCGGTGCTACCGCCGGACGGCGGAGGTGATCTACCCCCCCATCGCCACGGACCGCCTCCCCTTCCGAGAGCAAAAACGGGACTTTTACCTGACTGTCTGCCGTCTGGTCAGTTATAAGAAAATTGCCCTGATCGTGAAGGCGTTCAACGAATTGGGTTATCCCCTGATCGTGATCGGGACTGGCCCGGAGCGCGATCGCCTCCGCGAGATCGCAGGACCCAACGTGCAGTTTTTGGGGTGGCAGTCCGACGAGTCCGTGGCGCGGTACATGGCCGACGCCAAGGCCTTCGTCTACGCCGCCTGCGAGGATTTCGGCATGGCTGTGGTGGAGGCCCAAGCCTGCGGAACCCCCGCGATCGCCTACGGGGCGGGAGGTGCATTGGAAACGGTTCGGGACTTGCGCCGACATCCGGAGTCGGGGACGGGGTTACTGTTTGACTCCCAGACCGAAACCGCTCTGATCGGAGCGGTGAAGGAATTTGAAGGGTCGAAACAAAAATTTGTCCCGGAAATCGCCCGCACTCACGCGAGTCAATTTGATCGGGAGCGGTTTCGCGATCGCTACTTAAGTTTTCTCGATCGCTGCATCGGGCGGGTGGACTCGGAAAATTTCGGCTAAAATGCCAGAGGATTTCGGATGACGAGAGAAGCTCAAAAGGGGGAAATCGGTCGCGTTTGCCATCCCGCTCCCCCCATGAACGCCTCTCAATCTCCGAGCTGATGTTCGAGCGTGAGATGTCCGATCATCTGGATTGGGTGTCTTGAGGCTTTATGATCAGGACTGTGTGTGGTGTGAATTGAAGGAGTAAGATGACTGCCAATAGCCAACTCATCTTCGGTAGGGGACTTCGGCGTGCATTCACGAGGCGTGGCTTTGTACCCTCGGTACACCGACGCCAAACTCGAAGCCTCTCGCTGGTTCGGAGTCTAAACGGCGAATTTTTTAAGCGTTCATTTGACATTCTGTTTTCTCTGTCGGTTCTGATTCTGTTCGCCCCCGTTTATTTGCTGCTGACGTTGCTGATCGCCCTGAGTTCGCCCGGATCGGTTTTCTACGTCCAGGAGCGGGTGGGCAAAAACCGCAAGCGGTTCGGATGCATCAAATTCAGGACGATGGTGAGCAATGCGGATGAAATGCTCGTGCAGATGATGGAAACCTCCCCCAATCTGCGCCAGGAATTTCAGGACTCGTTCAAACTCAAACACGACCCGCGAATTACCTGGATCGGCCGATTCTTGCGGGTGACGAGCCTCGACGAGTTCCCCCAGTTTTGGAATGTCCTGAAAGGGGATATGAGCGTCGTCGGCCCCCGCCCCCTGGTGGCGGAGGAATTGCACAAGTACGGCCGTCACATGGACAAGATCCTGACGATCAAGCCCGGAATTACCGGGTTGTGGCAAGTTTCGGGGCGCAATGACATCCCCTATCCCCGCCGGGTTCAGATCGACTTGTACTATGTGAATTTCAAAAATTTCTGGATCGATCTGTGGATCATCGTCAAAACCATCGGCGTGGTCATCTTCCCCAAGGATAACGGAGCGTACTAGGTCGGATGTCGGGTGGCGGGATCTCGGTGCGATCGCCCCGTCCCTGACCCGACTCGCCGACTCCCTCCAGAAATTCGATCCCCCCGGTTTTGAGTGGCGCGATGGGTCACTCAAAACTTGTCGTGAATCCGCTCAAATCCTCCGTGGGTCCAATATTACACCGACTTTTAAATCCGGGTCTGGGATGTCGCGAGGTGCATAATAGACATACACCTCTGCTGTGCCGAAACCGAATCATCAGTGGGGGGACGATTCACCAAGTTTCAAGGAAAACGATCAGATGACGGAACGCAAACGTGCGCTGATTACCGGAATTACAGGTCAAGATGGTTCGTACCTGAGCGAATTCTTGTTGGAGAAGGGTTACGAAGTCCACGGAATTATTCGCCGAAGTTCGAGTTTCAATACCGATCGCATCGAACATATTTACAAAGATCCCCACAACGAGGACGCCCGCCTGTTCCTGCACTATGGGGATTTGACCGACGGCACCACCCTGCGCCGCATCCTAGAAGAAGTCAAACCGGTCGAAATTTACAACCTCGGCGCCCAATCCCACGTTCGGGTCAGTTTTGACTCCCCCGAATATACGGTCGATACCGTCGGCATGGGGGTTTTGCGCCTCCTGGAGGCGATCCGGGACTACCAACACCGCACCGGCATCGAAGTGCGCTTCTACCAGGCCGGTTCCTCGGAAATGTTCGGAAAAGTCCAGGAAGTCCCCCAGAAGGAAACCACCCCCTTCTACCCCCGCAGCCCCTACGCCTGCGCCAAGGTTTACGGCCACTGGCAGACCGTCAACTACCGGGAATCCTACGGCCTGTTCGCCTGCAACGGCATCCTGTTCAACCACGAAAGTCCCCGCCGCGGCCCGACGTTCGTGACCCGCAAAATTACCCGCGCCGTCGCCCGCATCGTCAAGGGGATGCAGAATGAAATTTATCTGGGCAACCTCGACTCCAAGCGGGATTGGGGTTACGCCAAGGATTATGTCCGGGGAATGTGGATGATGTTGCAACACGACAAACCGGACGATTATGTGTTGGCAACGAACGAAACCCACTCCATCCGAGAATTTCTGGACGTGGCCTTCAATTACGTCAATTTGGATTGGGAACAGTACGTCAAGTTTGACGAGCGCTACCTGCGTCCGGCCGAGGTTGACCTGTTGATCGGCGACTCGACCAAAGCCCGGACTGTCCTGGGTTGGGAGCCGTCTGTTACATTTGAGGGGTTGGTGAAATTGATGGTCGATAAAGACCTGAAACTGCTGGAGCAGCCCCACCAAGAAGGGGACCACTTTGACTAATTCACGACAGGAATAAGGTTGAACTTATGGACACTCTGGATTTAAAGGGAAAGCGAATTTTGGTGACGGGCGGCGCCGGCTTTCTCGGCAAACAGGTGGTGGAACAACTGCTCGAAGCGGGCGCCACCTCCGAAAACATCGCCGTACCGCGATCGCGTGACTGCGACCTCCGCTCCCTCGAAGCCTGCCAAAAAGCGGCGAAAGGTCAGGATATCATCATCCACCTGGCGGCCCACGTCGGCGGTATCGGCCTCAACCAGGTCAAACCCGCAGAGTTGTTCTACGACAACCTGATGATGGGAGCGCAACTGATCCACGCCGCCCACGAAGCCGGGGTGCAGAAGTTCGTCTGCGTGGGGACGATTTGCGCCTACCCTAAATTTACCCCCGTTCCCTTCAAAGAGGACGACCTCTGGGAGGGCTACCCGGAAGAAACCAACGCCCCCTACGGCATCGCCAAAAAAGCCCTACTGGTGCAACTGCAAGCCTACCGCCAGCAATACGGCTTCGACGGGGTGTATCTGCTGCCGGTGAATCTCTACGGCCCGGAAGATAACTTCAACCCCGAGAGTTCCCATGTGATTCCGGCTTTGATTCGCAAAGTCCACGAAGCCCAACAGCGGGGGGAAAAACAGCTTCCCGTCTGGGGCGACGGCAGTCCGAGCCGCGAGTTTCTCTATTCCACGGATGCGGCCCGGGGCATCGTCATGGCAACCCAAAGTTACAGCGAACCGGACCCCGTGAATTTGGGCACCCACGAGGAAATCACCATCCGGGATTTGGTGGAGTTGATTTGCGAATTGATGGCGTTCGACGGGGAAATCGTCTGGCAGACGGACAAACCTAACGGCCAGCCCCGCCGCTGTCTGGACACGACCCGGGCCAAGGAAAAGTTCGGTTTCGTGGCCGAGGTCGATTTCCGCCGGGGGTTGAAAAATACGATCGCCTGGTATCGGGAACACGCCGACGAGATTGCTTAGGGGTGCGGGTGAACAAGTCCGAATTGCGTCGCAGTCTGCTCAAACAACGCCAGTCTCTTTCTGAAATGGAATGGCGGCAGAAAAGCGATCGCATCTGCACTCACCTTATGGGTTGGTCGAAATTTGCGGACGCGAAAACCGTACTGGCCTATTTTAGCTTTCGCCGGGAACCCGATCTCAGTCCGTTATGGGTGCATCACCATCAGAAATTTTGGGGGTTTCCCCGCTGCGTAGCCCGAGAAATGATTTGGCACCGGTGGCAGTCCGGAGATCCTCTGCAAAAGGGTGCATTTGGTTTGCTCGAACCCGACGCGACGCTGCCGATTTTGGAACCCTCCCAGGTGGATTTAATTCTGGTTCCGGCCCTGGCTTGCGATGCGGCAGGATACCGCCTGGGATACGGCGGGGGATTTTACGACCGGATGCTGAGTCAGCCCCGGTGGCGCGAAGTTCTGACCATCGGTATTGTATTTGAATCGGCTTATTTTTCCGATCTCCCGGTGGATGATTGGGACCGGCCTTTGGGGGGAATTTGTACGGAAGCGGGTGCGATCGAATTGACAGAATGAAAGTGAAAAAATCGACGGGTAATTTTCGGTGGAATTGGCGGGCCTTCGCGACCTACGCTCTCCTGAGTGCGATCGCCTTTTTGATGCTATTTCCATTGTTGTGGCTGGTGGGGACGGCGTTCAAATCCCCGGCGGAAAATATCTTTCAAATTCCCCCCCAACTGCTGCCGGAAGAACCCACCTTCGGCAATTTTATCCGCGTCTGGCAGACCAATCCTTTCGGCCGATATTTATTCAACAGCACCCTCGTCGCCGCCGGTTCGGTGGCTTTCAACCTGCTGTTTTGTTCTTTGGCTGCCTATCCTCTGGCGCGGTTGAATTTTCGGGGGCGAGATGTCCTGTTGAGTGCGATCGTTTCGACGATCATGATCCCGTTTCAAATCGTGATGATTCCCCTGTATATTCTCGCCGTCCAACTGGGGTTGAGAAACACTTATTTGGGAATTATTTTTCCGGGTTTGGCTTCCGCCTTCGGCATCTTCCTGCTGCGACAGGCGTTCATGGGGGTTCCCAAAGAACTCGAAGAAGCCGCACGGATGGACGGCTGTTCCGAGCTCGGCATTTGGTGGCACGTCATGATTCCCTCAGTGCGTCCCGCTTTAATTACCCTGGCAATTTTTGTCTTTATCGGCGCCTGGAGTGACTTTCTCTGGCCGTTACTTGTGGTCGATCGCCCGGAATACTATACCATGCCTTTGGGGGTGGCAAACCTGGCGGGAACCTTCTCCTTCGACTGGCGCCTCGTCGCCGCCGGTTCGGTGATTTCCATCGCCCCCGTGTTGCTGGTTTTTCTGCTCGTCCAGCGCTACATCGTCCCTACGGATACGGCGACGGGGGTTAAGGGGTGAAGGTCGGGAGTCGGGAACTGAAAGCGCGTCAAAAAATTTAAAAAAAAATTAAGAAATATTAAAAATTTCGCCTTTTTTTGCGGTTTTTGTTGATTTTTTTCTTGACTTCCGGTATTATTTTAGATAATGGGAGTGTTTGCGAAAATATTATTTTTAGCACCACTCCCATTATGGGGGATTATGTCAATAGTCTACCGCGAATCGCCGCCCCCCGTCAACCCCTCTGCGCCGATTTTTTGGGGGTGCGGGACGGGGAAAACGGTGGAATTGATCGTCTCCCCGGAAAATACGGCGATCGCCCGAGCCCGGGGACTCATTGATCGCGTCCGCGACGAGAT
>JBNGCR010000023.1:30780-43962 GCA_050045915.1 Limnospira sp. | reverse complement strand
AAGGGGGGAGAAAGGGGGGAGCCAGAGGATGCTTCGCTTTGACTTTAACGGGGACTTTGAGTTCAGAGGAACGCCATATGCCGGTTACTTTAGAACAAATTATTCTCAATCCCGGTCAAAATATCCGGTTCAAAAACGTCAGTTGGCGACAATTTGAACTCCTCCTGGAAGAATTGGGAGAAAATCGCGCTTCCCGGATTTCCTACGGCGACGGATGGTTAGAAATTATGGTTCCCCTTCCCGAACATGAAAAAAACAAAGAAATTATCGGCGAATTAGTCAGAATTATTTTATATGACCTCAATATCGACTTTGAACCGATGGGATCGACGACACTCAAAAATGAGCGGATGATGCAAGCCGTGGAACCCGATGCCTGTTTCTACATTCAGAATTATCGGCAAGTTGTCGGCAAAGATAAACTCGATCTGGCGATCGATCCGCCCCCCGATTTGGCGATTGAAATTGACATTACCTCCCGCACTCAGTTGGATAACTACCAACGTCTCAGGGTTCCGGAGTTGTGGCGTTATTCCCGGCAAGGGTTGAGAATTTATATTTTGCAGGATGGCGAATATGTGGAATCAAAAAATAGTTTTATTTTTCCCGATCTTCCGGTCGTCGATTGGTGCGATCGCGCCGTCAAACAGTGTAAAATTGAAGGGTATAGTCGCACGATTCGGGATGTGAAAGTTTGGATTCGCGAGTTTTTGCAGAATTGAGATCAGATTCGGTTATTTTCCCGACAATTGCAGATCCCCCCCGACCCCCCTTAATAAGCAGGGCCGTTTCATGTTCTCCCAAAAAATGGCTGGGGAAGCAGAGGAAGCAGAGGAAGAGAGGGGGGAGAGGGAGATTTTTCCCAATGAAAAGGCATTTTTAACCGGAAAAAACCCGGGTTCCTGGCTCCCATTAACCGTTTTCCTCGTCACCCTCGACAATTTTGAACCGAGAATTAAACAGCCCTGCCCTTAATAAGGGGGAAGTCAGAGTCATTAATGGAAGTTGGGATGGCGGCTGGTGTCGCCGTTGAGATCCGGTGCATTATAGATACCGAATTCGTCGATTCCACAGTCGCGCATGATTGATTCAGCCTGAGCCAATTGATCTTGGGTGCCGCTGACCATCAGCAAATAATCGCCGGCTTTGACGTGATTTTCGTAAACTTTGGCTTTCTCTTCGGGGATTCCCATTCCCGCCAATGCTCCGACAATACCGCCACTTAAAGCACCGATACCCGCGCCGGCTGCAGTCGTCCCCAAAGTCGCTAATTCTCCGGCCACCAATGCGACTCCGAGTCCCGGAATTGCCAAGGTACCCAGACCGACGAGCAAACCCGCAATGCCGCCCAAAACGGTACCCGTGACCGCGCCAATTCCGGCTCCTTCGGAGGCTTCGTTTCCTTCTGTACGATCTGCGATCTCGTCTGCACCTTCCACGTCGTCGATGTTTCGAGCAATTAAGGACACTCGATTCATATCGTAGTTAGCATCTTTCAATTTGCGGATTGCGTCTTCGATGCGACTCCGATCTTTGAAAGTCCCTACGGCGCGTTTGTAAATGCTAGTTCGTTTGGTCGTAACCATATTTAACCTCAAGATATCATCAGATGTTTGTTCCACGATGTCTTAATTTCATCGCTTTTACATCCCTCTGGGGTATCAGGTATTGGGGGGGGGTTATGTATAAAAAGGAATAAATACCGATTTTGCCCCGAATGTTATGGCAACAGCTAGGATGCTCCAGGGCAGTTATACAGACGTATTTTGATGGATATCGGCGGTTTTGCCGTTTCTGCATTTTAAAATAGCCGGACTTTGCGATCGCCGCCGTCGCCCGGTCGCAGATTGTAACATCGTCGGAGAAAATCTCCAATTTCCCCCGATTTCGATGTTTCCGACCCGATTTATTCGATGTCGCGAAATTCTCGTCCGAAGGGCAGGAGCGCGATCGGAATCAATTTAAAATGCTGTTTCGCGAAGGGAATGCCAATAATTGTAATGGCTAAAATTAAGCCGTGGACGAGGTGAGAAACGGCAATTTCCCAGCCGAATAATATCACCCAAATGACATTAAAAATCATGGTGAGCAGGTTAGAGGAATCCGGGGAAACGACGTTTTCCTTTCCGAAGGGAGTCATCGTCGCAAATCCCAATTTTATCGCTTGGATACCGAAGGGAATGCCGATAATCGTCAGACAGATGGTAAGACCGCCGATAATGTAACCCAAACCGGAGATAAATCCGCCAAAAATAAACCAGATAATATTTCCCAAGAAAGCCATGTTTTTGTCCTCAGTTATTTTAAGGGAGTCGGAAAGGTGGAATGGGAATTTCCCTACATCCCACACCCCAATTCTTCAATTCCAGCCTCGGAGTTGGCAGTGGACGACGGCGAGATCCCACATATAATCATTGACTTGATATTGGGTTGCCGCCCGGGTGATGAAGTGGCGCGATCGCAGTTCGTCGCCAGTCGCTTCGTGGTACAATCCCACATAGAGATGGGCGTAAAACCGGCCTTTTCGACCCCCCCAAGCTCCCGCCGTGATCGCCTCGTCCGGGGTACAATTTCCCTGAAAAAGGGTGTAAATCTGGCGCATCACCCGCCGGGGGTCGGGGCCGACGGGAAGCAAAGTATTTTGAGCCACTTGTGCCCCCCGCAGTCGGGCGATGCAGAGATATCGCCAAACGGTTTCTTCCACGTCTCGGGCGTTCACCGTCAGGTCAATTTCAAACTGATCGGCTCCGGCTTGAAATTCCCCGGCATAATAATAAGATAAACCGCGCTGCCACAGGTAAGGTTTGACCCGAGGATCGAGTGCTTCGGCGCGATCGAAATCCCGGATCGACTCGGGAATTTGGGCGAGTTTAAAATAAACCATTCCCCGGCGAATATACCCTTCGGGATCGCCGAGACGATCGCGGATCGATGCGTCCCAGTGGGCCAGTTGATTGTGTAGCAGCGTTTGGCGGTTCATCTGTTCGGAGGCAAAACCGTTCTAGTCTCCCAAACAGATTCCCATACTGCGGGCGGTTTTGACCAGAATACCATTGGGATCGACGCCTTTATAGTGGGCGATCGCTTCCGCAATGGGGACGCTTTCCACCTGTCGGTTGCGCCACGTCACCATCCGGTCGAATTTGCCGTCGGCGATCAAATCCACCGCCGCCACCCCGAAGGCCGACCCGATCAGGCGTTCCACAGGGGAAGGGGTGCCGCCGCGCTGGATGTGGCCGAGCACCGTGACCCGAGTTTCCGCCCCACTAGCCGCGCAGATGCGATCGGCCAGATAATGTCCAATGCCACCGAAGCGACTCTGGCCCAACATATTGGTCATCATCACCGGTTCCCCCTTTTCCGTGCGGACGGCTTCGGCCACGATGACGAGACAGTAATTTTTCCCCTGGCGGTGGCGTTCGTCGAGTTTGTCGCAGATGCTTTCGAGGGTGTAGGGAATTTCGGGGATGAGGATGATGTCGGCGCCCCCGGCGATGCCGGCACTCAGGGCGATGTGTCCGGCATCCCGCCCCATCACTTCCAAAATCATCACCCGGCTGTGGCTGGCGGCGGTGAAGTGGAGGCGATCGAGGGCCTCCGTGGCGATGGTGACGGCGGTATCGAAGCCGATGGAAAGGTCGGTGCTGCCCACGTCATTATCGATGGTTTTGGGGACGCCCACCAAATTGAGTTTGCCCTGGACGGCGAGGCGGCGCAGGATTGCCAAACTGCCGTCCCCCCCGATGCCGATCAGGGCGTCTAACCCCAGGATATGGTATCCCTCGATAATTTCCTCCGAGCGATCGCGCACCGTGCCGTCCGGCATGGGAAAGGCGAAGGGGTCGCCCTTGTTGGTGGTTCCCAAAATCGTCCCCCCCGCCGTCAAGATGGGGTCTACTTTCTCGATATTCAGCGGCGTCGCTTCCGGGGGACGCAGCATCAAGCCGTGGGTGGCCTGCCGAATTCCCACCATTTCCCAGCCGTAGGTGGACTCCGCCCGATAAACGGCGGCCCGAATCACCGCATTTAATCCGGCACAGTCTCCGCCGCTGGTGAGAATCCCGATGCGCTTAGGTTTGACCATAATTAACGATTCGACTTTATGTTATGTTACCTTGACGCAGCCTCCAAGGCGGGCATGGAATCGGCCTTTAAAGGCTGTTTTTAGACGTTTCGCGATGGGCTTCACCGCAAAGAATTTGATTCGTAAACTTTAGATTAAGTCCTGTCAGCCATTCTCGGAACAATTTTTGTCCCACCTTAAGCTTTGGGGGGTGGGCAACAGGCAACAGGCAATCGGCAATCGGGGTGCAAGGCACGGCGTCCCTACAATTTAAAATTCCCCAGTTCTCCCATCGCCAGACGGGCGGTGCCGTAGGCGGCTTCGGTGTGGGGGGATGGGATGACGGGGACTCCCAGGTGGCGGGCGCGGATGGTCGTCCAGACGGGGTTTTTGGCGCCGCCGCCGGCGGTGTAGACCCGCTGCGGGGGGGTGGCGCCGAGTTCCTGCAAAAGCTGATAGCCCCTCGCTTCGATGCGGGCGATGCCGCTCAGGAGGCCGTGGAGGAATTCGACGTCGCTTTCGGGGCGGGGGTCGAGTTGGGGGGGCAAATTGGGGTCGTTGACGGGGAAGCGATCGCCGGGTTCGAGTAGGGGATAATAGTCGAGGGGGGATTCAGTGTCGGGGTCGATCTGGTGGCTGAGGGTTTCCAGGTTGCGATCGCCGAAAAAGTGTCGCAGCACCGCCCCGCCGGTATTGGATGCCCCGCCCGTCAGCCACAGGTCCCCCAAACGGTGGCTGTAGATCCCGTACCGGGCATCATCCACCCGCGTCCGGCTCAACAATTTCAAGACCAGGGTGGAACCGAGGGAGGTGACGGCTTCCCCAACAGATACGGCACCCGACGCCAAAAAGGCGGCGATGCTGTCCGTTGTCCCCGCCCGCACCGTGCAGTTGGGGGAAAATCCGAATTGTTCTCGGAGTGAGGGGCAAACCGTCCCGACGGGGGTTCCCGGCGCCACCACTTCGGGCAGTTGGGGGACGAATTTCGATGGTCGGCGAATCCCCTCCAGGAGCCATTTGGGATAGTGCAGGTTGACGACATCGTATCCCAATTTTAAACTGTTGTGGTAGTCACTCATACCTAACTTTTTGTGCAACAAATAGCCCAACCAATCGGCTTGGTGGAGGAAGTAGATGGGGGAAGAATGGGGGGGAGTAATTGTCTGTTGCCACCACAGCAATTTGGCGAGGCTGGAAGTGGTGCTCAGGACGGGATGTCGGGGGGGTGCGATCGCCTTCAATTGGTCGAGGATGCGGACGTCGCAACTGTGATTATAAGCCAAAGGAGGGGTGATGGGAGTCCCGGTGCGATCGCAGAGCAACACCGTCCCGGACGTGCCGTTGAGGGCGATGGAATGCAGTGGCGATCGCAGGGTGACGGGGATTTCGGCCAGCAGCTCGAACAGCGCTTTTCGCCACATTGACGGCCATTTTCCCGGGGGGAGGGAGCGATCGAATTGACGGGCTCCCCGAGCGGCGACCCGACCTTCCCCATCCACCATCGCAGAACGGGCGCCGGACGTGCCAAAATCTATGCCTAAAGATAGATTCATAAAAAAAACTGTATAGATGAACCGAAGCAAAATCTATCAGTAGTATAATTGAGTGTTTGTGTTTTAATTTTTTGGTTAAGTTTTACTAAAAATTCCGGAATTTCCAGCCATCGGACTGGACGGATGACAATTTGACGGCTATAACGTAGAGGTCAGTGGCAAAATCTTGTTGGATTGGCCAGTGATAGCGTTCCATCAAGCAGTTCAAAGGGAATTTCATGGATACACTTGCTTATACTCACCTAGTGTCCGCGTATGAGTCTCCTCAGAAACCCAAACTCGACGAAAGTCTGGTTCTGTTCCGAGGTGTCAATTGGGGCAAGGTTTCTGGCACTTGCTTAATGCCCGTCATAGCTGCCGCGATCGGTTTTTCCATCCTGGGTGCCACCGACGCCGCCCAAGCGGCCCTGTACTACGGCGATTCCGGCTACGATGTCAAACAAGTACAGAACGCCCTGGCTCACAAAGGCTTTTTCTACGCCAACTCCACCGGCTACTACGGCCCGATTACCAAGAAAGCGGTGAAAAACTTCCAGTACCATTACGGCTTGAAAGTCGATGGCATCGTCGGTCCGTCCACGGCTGCGGCCCTGGGACTGAGCTGCTATGATGGCTGCTACACGAGCCATAAAAAGCACCATTACGGCTACAAAAAAGCGAGCTACGGCAAGAGCCACGGCTACCTGTCCAAAGGTGACAGTGGCTACAAAGTCGTCAAATTGCAGGATAAGCTGGCCAAATACGGCTACTTCCACGCCCGCTCGACCGGTTACTACGGCAAAATCACCAAATACGCCGTCAAAGCCTTCCAGGCTGACTACGGCTTGAAAGTTGACGGCATCGCCGGCCCCCACACCCTGGCCGCTATGGGCTTGTAAACTTTCCTATCATTAACCCCAATCAACTATTAAAAAAACCTACATCGCAATGATGTAGGTTTTTTTCGATGTTGAAGTGAGGGGAGAGTCGGGAAGAATTGACAATTATCAATTATCAATTATCAATTATCAATTCTCCCCACACCCCAATTTTTACCGCTTCCAAGGGGGGCAGGCGAACTTCAAGATCCCCCAACTCAAATAGCCCTTGCTTCCCGCTTCGATCCAGTGATTCAGGCCCACCTTCATGCGATCGATGTAATCCTCACCGCTGGCTTCCACCGCTTTATCGTAGTTGTCGTTGACACTCTTGAGGATGCGGCGGTAGTGGTTGACCAACTGATCGGAGAGGTCGATAACTTCTACTTCCTTCAACCCGGACAACTCGGCGGCTTTGCGATAAAAACCGATCGACCCCAGGGAGTTCAAATGAATCCGATCCAAAACGGGTTGGAGGACTCCCTCCGGACAGTCATCGCTCTGCATCGGGTCAGTAAAGATAAATTCCCCGCCCGGTTTGAGAACCCGCTGCACCTCTTTGAAGACCTGAATCCGGTTGCCGCTGTGCAGGATGGCATCCTGGGACCAGACCACGTCCGCGCTGTTATCTTCGAGGGGGATATCTTCAAAACTGCCGTCGAGCACTTCAATTAACGATGTCAACCCCTGTTCTTTGTTCAACTGGCGGTTGCGCTGATTCTGGGCTTCGCTGAGATTCAAGCAGGTGACGCGACAGCCGAAGTTTTTCGCCAGGTAGCGGGCGGCACCGCCGTACCCCGCCCCGATATCGAGAACGTGGCGATTTTCGTTGAGGTTCAGGTGGGACGCGATGCGTTCCACGGTGCGGCGGCTGGCGTCAAATACGGGTTCGTCTTCGCTCTCGTAGATGCCGACGTGGATATCTTCCCCGCCCCACATGGTGGCATAGAAGCGGTCGGCGCTGTTGCTGTTGTAATAGTCGCGGGCGGTGTTGACGGTGGAGGAGTATTGTTCGGCCATGTGTTCTAGCGGGGGGCTGTTGTAACTCTTTTCGGCGACGTGGATGAAAAAGTCTTGCTCTTCGTGGTGGTAGGTTTCCTGAAAATCGCCGTAGGTTTTAATGCGCTGAAACCCGACTTCGTGGATCAGGGTGCGGGTGTAATCTTTCCGCAGGGGGAACATATTCAGGTGGTAGACGGAGCGGTCGGGGAATTCGTAGCGGAACCGGGCTAACCCCTCATCGACATATTCGGGTTCGGCTTTGATGTTGTCGCCGCAGTAGTAGTAGATGTGTTTGGAGGAAAATCCGACATCGAGGATGGCGTCGTAGTTGCGCTGATCTAGAATCAAGAGTCCGTCGTGGCGCAGGGCGGCGTAAAATTCCGCCAGAGCCTTGCGGCGATCGCGCTCCGAAAATAAATGGGTGAAGGAGTTCCCCAGACAGATCACCGCGTCAAATTTGCCGTGGATGTCGCGGTTGAGCCAGCGCCAGTCCGCCTGGACGGTGCGTAAGATCAAGTCGTAGCGGCGGCCGTTTTCAAAGGCTTTTGCCAGCATTTCCGGGCTGCCGTCGGCGCTGACGACATCGAACCCGGCTTGGAGGAGGCGGATGGAGTGAAATCCGGTTCCAGTGGCGACATCGAGCACTTTTTTGGCACCGTGCTGTTTGAGAATGTCGATAAAAAAGTTGCCTTCACTTTTGGCGCGAGTTTCCCAGCTAATTAATTGATCCCATTTTGAAACAAAACCTTGAATGTATTCGGCTTGATAATGGGATGTTTCTCTAACCGCCAGGGGATCGGTTCCATATTCTTGTCGTTTGGGGCTGGTTTTTTCTTCAATTTTCATGGTGGTTCCTTGGAGTTTTAAGCTGAACAGATATCACCGCTACCCATCCCTATTTTAAGATTTTTGTCGAGCCAGACTTGAATGATTAAAGTGACACCACATGGGAGTCAGGAACACTGTAGTAGATGGTTCCGGGGGATTCAAAATCCAGAAGAATTAATGATTGGGCTTGACCGGGTTTGGGGGTCGGGTGTAATTCTTGGTGTCAGTTGGGTGAACTCTCTGCAGTTTATTTATTATTGAATCATACAAGGGTGACAAAAGCAAAAGGAAACCCGAATGATACCTGGGCAGTGAGGGGGACGAAAACCGCTGGAATTTACTGCTATATCTAGATCTGAGCGATTTGAGATTTAAACTGTCAATTCCAATTCAAAGAGTGTTAACCCATTTTTAAATATTCAATATTTTTTATGATTTGATTTGATTTGCATAATATATAGATATAATTGGTGCGGGGCGCGGAAAGTCAAAACCCTTGTCGATGGGTGCGATCGCGCGTAGCCGGCCGGCAGGTATCGTATTGGTAAGCCCCCGAGACGGACTCGGGGGGAAGGCCACCAACGATCGGAGAGAAAACTGTGAACGTCTTAGTTGTCGGAAATGGGGGGCGGGAACACGCCCTCGCCTGGAGTCTGAGTCGCTCGGAAGCGATCGAGCGGGTCATCTGTACCCCGGGAAACGGCGGGACTGCCACCCTGTCCAAATGCGAGAACCGGGCTGTCGGGGTCGAAGATTTCGCTGGAATCCGGCAAATTGCCAAAGATGAAGCGATCGCCCTGGTGATCGTCGGGCCGGAAGTCCCCCTCGCCCTGGGACTGGCCGACGACCTCAGAAAACACAATATAAAAGTGTTCGGGCCGGGGCGGGACGGGGCCCGACTCGAAGCCAGCAAAGCCTGGGCCAAGGAGCTGATGGCGGAAGCCCGGGTTCCCACGGCGCGGGGTGCGGTGTTCGAGGATCCCCGGGCGGCTAAAGATTACATCCAAAATACCCCCGTGGTGCTGAAGGCCGACGGACTGGCGGCGGGCAAGGGGGTGATGGTGGCGTCCACGCGGGAAATGGCCCACGAGGCGATCGACGCGATCGCCCGGGGGGACTTCGGTTCCGGCAACTGCCGCATCGTGGTGGAAGAGTTCCTGCCGGGGCAGGAGGCCTCCATCCTCGCCCTCACGGACGGCCAAACCATCAGACCGTTAATTCCCG
This sequence comes from Limnospira sp., assembly GCA_050045915.1. Taxonomy (GTDB): domain Bacteria; phylum Cyanobacteriota; class Cyanobacteriia; order Cyanobacteriales; family Microcoleaceae; genus Limnospira. The sequence continues at coordinate 34,435 of JBNGCR010000023.1, read as the reverse complement.
CCCAGGACCACAAACCCATCGGGGAGTCCGACAGCGGCCAGAACACCGGCGGCATGGGTGCCTACGCCCCCACCCCCGTCATCACCCCGGAACTGGCGGGGCGGATTCAGGGGGAAATCCTCGAACCCACCCTGGCAACTTTGCAAAAGCGGGGGATCGACTACCGGGGGGTGATTTACGCCGGACTGATGATCAGCCCCGAGGGCGATCCCAAGGTGTTGGAATTCAACTGCCGGTTCGGCGACCCGGAAACCCAACCGATCCTGTCCCTGCTGGAGACGCCGCTGGAGGAACTGTTGCTGGCCTGCTGCGATCGCCGTCTGGCCGAATTTCCCCCCATCAAGTGGAAACCGGGGGTGTCCGTCTGCGTGGTACTCGCATCCGGCGGCTATCCGGGACCTTACGAAAAAGGGAAGGTCATCACCGGAATCGAGGCGGCGGAAGCGACGGGGGCGGTCGTCTTCCACGCCGGGACTCGCCGGGAAAACGGACAGTTGTTGACCGACGGCGGGCGGGTGTTGGGCGTCACCGCCGCGGGGGAAGATGTGGAAAGTGCGATCGCCAATGCTTACCGGGCCGTGGACTGCATCAACTTCGAGGGAATGTACTATCGGCGGGATATCGGCTTCCGGATTCGGAGCCGGTAAGATAGAGGGGGGGGCGATGTTTACAAAACTTAACGTTCGTCGCGGGGAATCCTGCCGTTCGATGGCGCGATCGTCTACCCTAGATCTCGACAGACGGTCCCCACCCCCTTAAACTCTAGAACTTGAAGACATCGGGCAGATGCTGGCAATCCTCAAAAAAATCGGAGAAATCATTCGGAATTGGTGGTCTGAGTTCACCCTGCAAACTCGGCTAATGGCTGGAGCCACCTTGGTGGTATCCCTTCTCATGAGCGGCTTGACCTTCTGGGCGGTCAACACCATCCAGCAAGACGCCCGCATCAACGATACCCGCTACGGCCGAGATTTGGGGTTGCTCCTGGCGGCCAACGTCGCCCCCATGATTGCCGAAGAAAACCGCGACGAGGTGGCCCGCTTTTCCCGACAGTTCTACACCAGCACTTCCAGCGTCCGCTATATGCTCTACGCCGACCCGGACGGCGAGATTTTCCTGGGCCTGCCCTTTTCCGACTCGGCGGTGCAGAATTCCCTCACCCTGCGGCGACGGATGCAACTGCCCGACAATTTCATCGCCAGCGTCGAAGAGCGGGACTATTCCGTGTTGCCGATGGTGCGGCAGCACCTCACCCCCGGCGGGGAAGTGACCGATGTCTTCGTCCCCCTCCTCCACGACGGCAACTATTTGGGCATTTTGGCGATCGGCATCAACCCCAACCCCACCGTCGTCGTCTCCTCCAACCTGACCCGGGATGTCACTTTAGCCGTTTTCGTCTCCATCTGGGTGATGGTCATCCTGGGGGCGGTTTTCAACGCCCTCACCATCACCCAACCCATCAAAGAACTGCTCCTGGGGGTAAAAAACATCGCCGCCGGGAACTTCAAACAGCGCGTTGACCTGCCCTTCGGCGGGGAACTCGGGGAACTGATCCTCAGTTTCAACGAAATGGCCGAACGCCTGGAAAGCTATGACGAGCAGAACATCGAAGAACTGACCGCAGAGAAAGCCAAACTCGAAACCCTGGTTTCCACCATCGCCGACGGCGCCGTTCTGATCGACGCCCAACTTAATCTCATTTTGGTCAACCCCACGGCCCGACGGCTGTTCGGCTGGGAAGGCAAAAACGTCATCGCCGAAAATGTTTTGGCTTACCTCCCCAACCCGGTTTTGCAGGAACTCTCCCAACCTCTGCAAAAAATTGCCTCGGGACACCTGGAAGGGGGAGAATTTCGCTGCTCTCTGACGGAACCCACCAACCGCACCCTCCGCATCCTCCTCACCACCGTCCTGCTGCACAAGGCGCCGGGTATGGAACCCCTGTGCGGCAGTTGCACCTATGATCGCGACGACAGTTGTACGTCCCCGGAACGCCCGGATGCCAAGGAATGTACGTTATACAACCAGGACGAGACGGAAAATGCGGAGGAAAATTACCGGGAAAGTTTAAAGGGCATCGCCATGACGATCCAGGATATCACCCGGGAGGTGGAACTCAACGAGGCCAAAAGTCAATTTATCAGCAACGTCTCCCACGAGTTGCGGACGCCGCTGTTCAATATCAAATCCTTTATCGAAACCCTCCACGACTACGGGGACGACCTGACGGAGGAGGAACGGCAGGAGTTTCTGGAGACAGCCAACCACGAAACCGATCGCCTGACGCGGCTGGTGAACGACGTTTTGGACTTGTCCCGCCTGGAGTCCTGCCGCATTTACCACATGGAACCGGTGGACATCGCCCACCCCATCGAGCAGACCCTCCGCACCTATCAACTGAATGCGCGGGATAAGGGGATCGAGTTGAGCAAAGAGGTGGAACCGGATTTGCCGCCGGTGCGGGGCCACTTCGACTTATTGTTGCAAGTGCTGACTAATTTGGTGGGCAATTCTCTCAAGTTTACCGAGATGGGGGGGCGGGTGCTGATCCGGGCTTATTTATTGGATCGGGAGGAAACCCACGTCCACGCTGAAAATATTGAAGCTGAAGAAATCGAACGGGGGGGTTGGATCGTGTCGCCCCCGCCGCCACGGCCCCTCGATCGCCACCTGATGCCTCTTCAAAGGGCTTCGGGTCGGGCGGTGCGGGTGGAGGTTTCGGACACTGGCAGCGGCATCGCAGCCGAGGATCAGGAGGCTGTTTTTACCCGCTTTTTCCGGGTGGAAAATCGGGTGCACACTTTGGAAGGGACGGGGCTGGGTTTGTCGATCGTCCGCAATATCATCGAGAAGCACAATTCTCAGGTGCATTTGGTGAGCGAATTGGGCGTGGGGACGACGTTCTGGTTCGACTTAGCGGTTGACCAGGAGGAGCTATTGGATGAGGCGATCGAGGTGATGTCTCCGGCGTTGGAGTCTTTGTCTTGAATGGTTTGATTTCGTGCTAGGATGACCTTTTTATAACAATTATCGACAGGGTGATTTCGATGAATCGCAGAAGTTTTTGTCGTCACGCCTTGCTGGGTTCGGCCGGTCTTGTCGTCGCGGCGGGCGATCGCGCGTTTTCCGTGTCGAATGGCGGGTCAAACATCATCGCTCAAGGCGATCCTCATGCCCGATTAAAAACCTTATTGAACGGGCGACAGTGGAAGGATGCAAACGATGAGACAATCCGGATCATGCTGGAGGCGATCGGCAAAAAAAGATCCACTTCATTGGATCAACAAAATTTACAAAATTTCCCCTGTGATACCCTCAAAATTATTGATGATTTGTGGACTCGATATAGTAACTGGCGATTCGGTTTCAGTCGGCAGAAGCAGATTTATCTCGATGTCGGAGGCAAACTCGATGGAAAATACCCCGGCGATCGAATATGGGACGATTTTGGTCGTAAAGTGGGGTGGTGGGACGGTTCGTGGCTATCCTACAACCAACTGACCTTCGACCTTTCTGCCCCGGCCGGACATCTCCCCCGCATCCGCCCTACCCAAAACGCACAATTCAGATATCGGGGGGCTCTCTACACTCTTTTGGCTCGCGAATGCTTGTAATTTTTTGCCGGCGATCGCGTTTTATCCAAAATTTATTCTAT
>JBNGCR010000023.1:25213-30680 GCA_050045915.1 Limnospira sp. | reverse complement strand
GCGAATGCTTGTAATTTTTTGCCGGCGATCGCGTTTTATCCAAAATTTATTCTATTGTTAATACTCCGTTACACTTCGGGGGCTAGTATTGGAAGTGCTTACACTTGTGTCAACTCTCCTCCCGCACCGTTGCGGGTTTTTCGTTGGGTTCGCAACAACTCATCGGCGATCGCACCCCGACCCTCCAACCCAATTTAACCCGATCTTAAATTCTCCCATCGTCGAAACACAGATCCGCCGCCATTTCCCCAAACGGGACGATTTCCGCCGACAGACGGGCGATCGCGGGGACGGGATTGCCATATACTTTGAACTGAAAAGCGATTTATAAAGATAATAATGGCAGCCAACAACGTCAGTCCCCTAGCCGGGAAAGTCGCCCCCGCCGATATTTTGGAAGATATCGATCGCCTCCTGGATCAATACTATTCGGTCCACCCCGATCCCAACAATCCCCAACAGCAGGTCAGTTTCGGAACCTCCGGACACCGGGGATCTTCAGCCAACGGCACCTTCAACGAAGACCACATCCTCGCCGTCACCCAGGCGACGGTGGAATACCGCAAAAATAACGGCATCACCGGCCCGCTGTACATGGGCATGGACAGCCACGCCCTCTCGGAACCCGCCCAGAAAACCGCTTTGGAAGTGCTCGCGGCCAACGGCGTCGAAACCTGCATCGCCCAAGGAGAAGGAGGCGCCCGCTTTACCCCCACCCCCGCCGTCTCCCACGCCATTCTCTCCTACAACCGCGATCGCACGGAAGGTCTGGCCGACGGCATCGTGATCACCCCCTCCCACAACCCCCCCGGCGACGGCGGCTTCAAGTACAATCCCCCCTCCGGCGGTCCGGCCGGCCCGGAAATCACCAAGTGGATTCAGCAGCGGGCCAACGAACTCCTGGCCGAGGGCAATCAAGGCGTGAGTCGCAGCCCCTACCAACAGGCCCTCTACGCCAGCACCACCCATATTTTTGACTTTATCACCCCCTACGTCACCGACCTGGAAAATATCGTCGATATGGGGGTGATCCGAGACTCAGGAATCCGCATCGGCGTCGATCCGTTGGGAGGTTCCAACATCGCCTACTGGGGACCGATCGCGGAACGCTACGGCTTGAATTTGACGGTGGTGAACAACACCATCGACCCCACCTTCGGATTCATGACCGTGGACCGGGACGGCAAAATCCGCATGGATTGTTCTTCCCCCTACGCGATGGCGAATTTGGTCAAACTCAAGGACGACTATGATATCGCCTTCGGCAACGACACGGACTCGGACCGCCACGGCATCGTCACCCCCAGCATGGGACTGATGAACCCGAACCATTTCCTATCGGTGGCGATTTGGTATTTATTTACGAACCGCGATGGGTGGGGTAAAGAGAGTGCGATCGGCAAAACCCTGGTCAGCAGCAGCCTGATCGATCGCGTCGCCAAGGATATCGATCGCAAATTGTGCGAGGTTCCAGTGGGTTTCAAATGGTTCGTTGACGGGTTGTTGGACGGTTCCTTCGGGTTCGGCGGCGAGGAAAGTGCCGGGGCGTCTTTCCTGCGGATGGACGGGACGGTTTGGACGACGGATAAGGACGGGATCATCATGGATTTGTTGGCGGCGGAAATTACTGCCAAAACCGGCAAAGATCCCGGAATTCACTACAAGAATTTGACCGAACGTTTGGGACGGGCTTACTATTCCCGCATCGATTCTCCCGCCACGCCGGAACAAAAAGCCCGGTTGAGTAAGCTGTCGCCGGAGGACGTGAAGGCTTCGACTTTGGCGGGGGATGCGATCGTCGCCAAGATGACGAAGGCGCCGGGAAATGATGCGGCGATCGGCGGTTTGAAGGTGACGACGGAAGAGGGTTGGTTCGCCGCCCGCCCGTCGGGGACTGAGGATGTTTACAAGATTTACGCCGAGAGTTTCAAGGGTGAAGATCACCTGAATCAAATCCTTCAGGAAGCCCAAAATATCGTCAGCGACACGTTTTAGAATTAATGGGGTTTGATCCCCCATTATCCCCCTTGGAAAGGGCCCTGCCGTTTCATTTTCCCCCGAAAAATAGCCGAGGGAGGGGAAGAGGGAGTTTTTGGGGAAACAAGGGGTTCCATCCCCTTGTTGATTTAACCCAAAAAAACTCTCGTACCTTTCCCAGATCAGCGGTTCTCTCCACCCCCCCCGAAAAATGGCAGAGGGAGCGGAGGGAGAGGGGGGTCGGGGGGGATATTCTCTTACAACAACTGATTTTTCGGGGTCGATATCACCGACATTTCTTGAATGTCCACATCTTCGGTTCCGTAAACGCCCCGCGCAGTAGTCACGAGGCTTTCCAAGGTTTTTTCGTCCTTGACCTTTCCTTTTAAGACAACTTTCTTGCCAGTTTGAGCTACCCAAACCGATTCGAGGTCGGATAATTCCGGATGTTCGTCAAATGCCAGGGCTACCCGCTTTGCCAAACCGCTTTCGTCATATTTTCCATCAACTCCCATCCGTTCGGGGGGAATTAATCCCTGGGATTGGTCGATCGCGGGTTGGTCGGAACCCTGGGCATTTTTGACGGCTTGTTTATTTTCGGCTTGTTTGGCTTTTTCTTCTTCCTCGCGTCCGAATAATCGACTTAGCCAACTCATAAAAGTTCCTCCCGATTGCAAATCTTCAATTTTAATGACTATAAATAAAAAATTATTGCAATTTCATCCGTCTGAGGTTATAATTTCATTCTCAATCACTTTTCATGAGATCGTCGTTGTTGCGCTTCAGCGCCCTTCCGCCGACCTCCCCAGCCCCAATCAACCAGAAAAAAATTATTAATTGTTAATTGTTAATTGTTAATTGTTCGTCACCGTGAGCAATTCCACCATTTTAGAAACGGATGTCGTCGTCATCGGCAGCGGGATCGGCGGGTTGAGCTGCGTGGCGCTGCTGGCGTGGTACGGCTTCGATATCGCCGTGAACCCTACGACCCGTGGGCGGGACTTGATCGCAATTCCCCCGCCTATCGGAAACAAAAAGAAGAACGCGCCGCCCCGATGTGGGAGGCGTTGGAACGGATCATCCCGGATATCCGCGATGGCGCTTCGCGCCATCGCGGCCAACACCCTCGCTCCCGTCGAAAAGCATTTGGAATTGTTGGGAGCGATCGCAGATTCGGAGTCGAACTAATGTTTCAAATCAGCGAAGTCGCCCGCCGTCTGGGTGTCAATCCGCAAACGATTTATTTTTACGAACGGAAAGGACTGATTCCATCTCCCCAACGGACCGAGGCTGGTTATCGGCTTTTTTCCGAGGAAGATGTGGGGCGTCTCGCCTTCATTCTCCGCGTCAAATCCTTGGGGTTGACGTTGGAGGAAATCAGAGAAATTTTGGAGTTGAAAGACGGGCGATCGCTCACCTGTCAGGCGGTCTACGAGCGTCTGAATGAAAAATTGACAGAAATTCGCGAAAAAATCGACCAATTGCAGGCGTTGCATGACGAGTTGTCGCCCCTCGTCCAACGGTGTCAAGACCAGATCGATTCCCCCCGAGAATGTGTCGTCTTGGACGAGTGGAAATCCGACCCCCCTTGAGTCAAAGCCGTTTCATTCAAATGGCTGGAGGGGCTCCAGGGGCAACGGTTAAGCGGAGGAGAATCTAAAATCAGGGCGCAAGGCTTGCGCCCCTACAATCCAAAATTCCCCGCCCCCTTGACCTTGTACCTAGGTATAGGGATTAAACTGATCGGTGTCAGTTCTCATTTGGGAGGAATCGGATTATGAGTTCCGTCAAAATCGAAGTGTTGGGAACCGGTTGCAAAAAGTGCCACCAACTCGAAGCCAACGCCAAAGAAGCGATCGCCGCCCTGAACCTGGAGGCGGAAGTTTTACATATCACCGAACCGCTGAAAATCGCTGAACGGGGGGTTATGAAAACCCCCGCCCTCGTCGTCGATAACGTCGTGGTGAGTCAGGGGAAACTCCTCACCCCCGAACAAATTCAATCCCACATCAATTCTTAATTTAGAGTCTTTTGGGAGCGATCGCCCCGGCAAAATTCGAGGAGAAACGACCATGCAAATTTCACCCTTTTGGCGGGACCAGTGGAAGCCTCTCGCCCTCATCGTCGCCGCGTTTTTACTGTGCTTTTACCTGCCGATAGAAGCCCTCAAACAGTCCGAACGGCTGCAAAGCGCCTTCTGGGAAGCCCTGTATTTGGTGCGGTGGTACGCCCAGGAACACGTTTTATTGTGTCTGATTCCCGCCTTTTTTATTGCGGGTGCGATCGCGGTTTTTATCAGCCAAGATTCCGTCATCAAATACCTGGGGGCGAAGGCGAATCCCTGGCTGGCTTACGGTGTCGCCTCCGTATCCGGGACAATTTTGGCCGTCTGTTCCTGTACAGTTCTGCCCCTATTTGCCGGAATTTACCGCATGGGGGCGGGTTTGGGGCCGGCGATGGCTTTTTTGTATTCCGGGCCGGCGATTAACGTTCTGGCGATGATTCTCACCGCCCGAGTTTTGGGCTTGCAAATCGGCATTGCCCGGGCGGTGGGGGCGATCGTTTTTAGTATTATTATCGGCTTGGCGATGCAGTGGATTTTCCGCGCCGAAGAACTGGAAAAAGTCAACGCCGCCGCCACATTGCCCGACGAAGACGACACCCGCCCCCTGTGGCAAAATGCCTTATTTTTAGCCGTTCTCGTCGGCATTCTGGTGTTTTCCAACTGGGCGCAACCCGATGTAGCAGCCGGTTTTTGGTTCGTTATCTATTCCTTGAAATGGTGGATAACTGGATTTTTTGGCATTGCTTTGGCTGCTATTCTGATCACCTGGTTGCATCTCAATCCGGGCAAAGTTTTTTTGATTTCCATCGTGACGGCGGTACTGTCTTGGCAGTTTCAAGAACAGCCCCTCGTCCCCTTCAGCTTTGCCCTCGTCGGGTTATCTTGGCTGACGAGTACCGACAAGAACGAAGCCGGGGAATGGTTCGAGTCTTCCTGGGATTATGCCAAACAAATTTTGCCTCTATTGTTGATGGGGGTATTGATTGCGGGGGCGCTGTTGGGGCGTCCGGGAGAAGAGGCGTTGATCCCGTCGGAATGGGTGATTTGGGCGGTGGGTGGCAATTCGATTTTTGCCAATTTCTTCGCCGCGATCGCCGGTGCGTTCATGTACTTCGCGACGTTGACGGAAGTCCCCATTTTGCAGGGGTTGATCGGCAACGGCATGGGGCAAGGACCTGCCCTGGCGCTGTTGCTGGCGGGTCCAGCTTTATCCCTCCCCAATATGCTGGTGATTCGCAGCATTATCGGCACGAAAAAAACCGCCGTATTTGTGGCGTTGGTGGTGGTGATGGCGGCATTGAGCGGCATTATTTATGGGGCGATCGTTTAATTGGAAATGGGCGCCGTGCCTTGCGCCCCTACGATATGAATTGGGCGTTTTGTAGGGGCGAATGGCATTCGCCCTCGATACGATCGCCTTCCCGA
>JBNGCR010000023.1:14782-25113 GCA_050045915.1 Limnospira sp. | reverse complement strand
TTGGGCGTTTTGTAGGGGCGAATGGCATTCGCCCTCGATACGATCGCCTTCCCGATACGATCGCCTTCCCGACGCGATCGCCTTCCCGATATGATCGCCTCCCCGACGCGATCGCACCCCCGACGCGATCGCACTCCGACACCGCCCGGGAATTAACAAAAACTGAAATGGGCGCAAGCCTTGCGCCCCTATGATATCACTCCAAATCTTCGGGTAAAATCCAATTTAACAATACGCCGAAAACCCCCGAAAAACCGATCCCTTCTAAGGCAAATTTTCCGGCTTCGATCGCCATTCCGCCCACCCCACAAACCAGGATAACGGCGACGATCGCCAGATTCCGGGGTTTCATCAAATCCTCCCCCGAACGGACGAGGCTGTTGATTCCCACTACCACAATCGTACCGAATAAAATCACCAAAATCCCCCCCATCGCCGGGACGGGAATTGATCGCAAAAATGCCCCCAGTTTGCCCACGAAGGCGAGGAGAATCGCCAGGATTGCCGCCCAGGTCATTACACCTGGATTGAAAATTCTTGTCAGGGCGACGGCACCGGTCACTTCCGAGTAGGTGGTGTTGGGCGGGCCTCCGAAAAACGCTGCCAGACTGGTCGCCAAACCGTCTCCGAGGAGGGTTCTATGGATTCCCGGATCTCGGAAATAGTCTTTTTTGGCGACGGCGCCGATGGTGATGATATCGCCGAAATGTTCGATCGCGGGGGCGATCGCCACGGGTAAAATAAACAGAATTGAAGGTAGGTGAAATACGGGTGTCGTAAATTTTGGTATCGCGAACCAGGGCGCTTCGGCAATACCAGAAAATTCAACCATTCCGAACGGAAATGCGACGAGATAACCGGCACTGAGCCCCACCAAAATCGGAACCAATCTCAACCATCCCCGGCCGAATAATATCGTCATCATGGTTCCAAAAAGTGCCGCGCTGGAAACCGCCAAAGCCGCCCATTTTCCGTACCCTTCCCCGGCTTCGGAAGCCATGCCGATGGCGATGGGGGCGAGGGACAGTCCGATCACCATGATCACGGGACTGGTGACGATGGGGGGCAGGAGTCTCATCAAAAATCCGGAACCCCGCAGGGCGATCGCCAAACTGAGTAGAAAATAAAGGATTCCTGCCGCTGCTAATCCGGACAAAGTTTCCGCAATTCCATATTGTTTGATACCCAGTTGGATGGGGGCGATGAAGGCGAAGGAAGACCCGAGAAAAACGGGAACTTTCCCGCCCGTTACCAGTTGAAATACGAGGGTTCCGAGTCCGGCGGTAAATAGGGCGACGTTGGGATCTAATCCGGTTAAAATTGGGATCAAAACCAGGGCACCGAAGGCGATAAATAGAATTTGGGCACCGAGGGGGATGTACCGCCAATGAAATTTGTAGGCGGTTTTTTCGGCTTGCTGTTCTTGAATGTCGGAGGTTGATTCGTCGATCATAGGGCGAGGTTGTCGAAGATTGATTGTGATAAAATTGAAGAATCGATAGAATCTCTTAATTTAATCAGTGAAATTCGATCCCCCTAAATCCCCCTTAATAAGGGGGACTTTGAATCCCAATGGCTGCCCCTTATCTCCCCCCTTACAAAGGGGGGTAGGGGGGGATGGGGGCGGGGGGGGATCTGAGGATGGGAATGGGGGTGAAGAACCCCCATTATTCCCCTTAATAAGGGGGACTTTGAATCCCAATGGCTCCCCCTTATCTCCCCCCTTACAAAGGGGGGTAGGGGGGATGGGGGCGGGGGGGGATCTGAGGATGGGAATGAGGGTGGATATCCCCCATTATTCCCCTTGAAAAGGGGGACTTTGAAGGCGCTCATTGGGCGAGATGGGTTAATTTTTGGGGTTTCATCTCTTTAATAATGGCGGTTTGAGTTGCCCTGTCAAGCGATCGCGATCCGAGTTCCTACCCGGGGACGGAACCGCAACCGGGGCGGTAACGCTAAGATATGTAACGAGTGTATCGCGCCGTCCCCAATGAGCAAACCTGCCAAGTTCTCCGATCTGCCCGCCACCTCCCCCAATGGCCACCATCCCGTCAGCCTGAACAGCATCCGCATCCGGGGGGCGAGACAGCACAACCTCAAAAATATCGACCTGGAACTTCCCCGCGATCGCCTGATCGTGTTTACCGGCGTGTCGGGCTCCGGGAAGTCGTCCCTGGCTTTCGACACGATTTTCGCGGAGGGACAGCGCCGCTACGTCGAGTCCCTCAGCGCCTACGCCCGCCAATTTTTGGGGCAGTTGGACAAGCCGGACGTTGACGCGATCGAGGGCTTGAGTCCGGCCATTTCCATCGACCAAAAATCCACTTCCCACAATCCCCGATCCACCGTGGGGACGGTGACGGAAATTTACGATTATTTGCGATTATTATTCGGGCGGGCCGGAGAGCCCCATTGTCCGATTTGCGATCGCAGTATCGCCCCCCAAACCGTCGATGAAATGTGCGATCGCGTCCTGGAACTTCCCGATCGCACCAAGTTTTTGATCCTCGCCCCGGTGGTTCGTGGCAAGAAAGGAACCCACCGCAAATTACTCTCCAGTCTGGCTTCGGAAGGCTTCGTCAGGGTCCGGATCGACGGCGAAATTTTGGAACTTTCCGACGCGATCGAGTTGGATAAAAACCACGCCCACACCATCGAAATTGTCATCGATCGCCTGATCGTCAAACCCGGTTTGCAAGAACGTTTGGCGGACTCCCTCACCACCTGCCTGCGCCATTCCGGGGGGGTCGCCGTCATCGAAATTTTGGATCACACTGAAGTGCGATCGGGGACGGCGCTAAAAGCTGCCGAAAAATCCGAAAATTCCTATTTAGAAAATTCCCAAAAAAATCAACTGGTATTTTCCGAAAACTTCGCCTGCCCCGAACACGGGGCGGTCATGGAAGAACTCTCCCCCAGACTGTTTTCGTTCAACTCTCCCTACGGTGCCTGTCCCGCCTGCCACGGCCTGGGACACCTGCGGACATTTGCGGCGGAATTGGTGGTTCCCGACCCCTCAAAGCCGGTTTACAGCGCGATCGCGCCCTGGTCGGACAGAGATAATTCCTACTATTTATCCCTGCTGCACAGTGTCGCCCAGGCGTTTGGATTCGATATCGCCACGCCTTGGAAAAAACTCACCCCCAAACAGCAACATATCCTCCTCTACGGCAGTGAGGAAGCAATTTGGATCGAGACGGATTCTCGCTATCGGGAAAGTCGGGGTTATCACCGCCCCTACATCGGTGCAATCCCCATGTTGCAGCGCCAATATAACGATACCAGTTCCGAATTGCAAAAGCAGAAAATGGAACAGTATTTGATCGACCAGGCTTGTGAAGTTTGTCAAGGACAACGGCTGAAACCGGAGGCGCTTTCGGTGCGGCTGGGACAGTGCCGAATCACCGATTTGACGGAAGTTTCGATCCGGGATTGCGTGCATCGAATTAATCAGTTGAAATTGAGCGATCGCCAGGCCCAAATTGCCGATTTGGTGCTGAGGGAAATTCGGGCGAGATTGCAATTTTTGGTTGACGTGGGATTGGATTATTTGACATTATCGCGATCGGCTTCTACTTTGTCGGGGGGAGAGGCGCAACGCATCCGGTTGGCGACTCAAATCGGTGCCGGTTTGACGGGGGTTTTGTATGTTTTGGACGAACCCAGCATCGGATTGCATCAGCGGGACAACGGACGGCTGTTAAAAACGTTGACAAAATTGCGGGATTTGGGGAATACTTTGATCGTCGTCGAACATGACGAAGAAACCATCCGCGCCGCCGATTGGCTGGTGGATATCGGCCCCGGGGCGGGCGTTCACGGGGGCGAAATTGTCGCGGCGGGGGATTTGGAGAATCTGTTAAAGGTGGAAAAATCCCTGACGGGGGCCTATCTGTCCGGGCGGAAGCAGATTCAAACGCCCCCGGAACGTCGGGGGGGAAATGGGCGATCGCTGATGTTGAAAAATGCCCGTCAAAATAACCTGAAACATATCGATGTCGAACTTCCTTTGGGGAAATTGGTCTGCATCACCGGGGTTTCTGGTTCGGGCAAATCGACGTTAATTAACGAGTTATTATATCCCTCCCTCCAACACCATTTTAGCAGAAAAGTACCGTTTCCGAAACAGTTGGATAAAATTGAGGGCTTGGATGCGCTGGATAAGGCGATCGTCATCGATCAATCCCCCATCGGACGCACGCCGCGATCGAACCCCGCCACCTATACGGGGGTATTCGATATCATCCGGGCGATCTTCGCGGAAACCATCGAAGCGAAGGCGAGGGGATACAAGCCGGGACAGTTTTCTTTTAATGTCAAAGGCGGACGCTGCGAAGCCTGCGGGGGGCAGGGCGTGAACGTGATTGAAATGAATTTTCTCCCCGATGTTTACGTCCAGTGCGAGGTGTGCAAAGGGGCGAGATACAACCGGGAAACCTTGCAGGTGAAATACAAGGGCTATTCCATTGCGGACGTGTTGAATATGACGGTGGAGGAAGCATTGGAGGTGTTTAAAAATATCCCCCGCGCCGCCACCCGCCTGCAAACTTTATTAGATGTCGGTTTGGGTTATATCCATTTGGGACAGCCCGCCCCTACCCTGTCCGGCGGGGAAGCCCAGCGGGTGAAATTGGCGTCGGAATTGTCGAAACGGGCGACGGGGAAGACGTTATATTTGATCGACGAACCGACGACGGGACTCTCGTTTTACGACGTTCACCAGTTGTTGAATGTGTTGCAGCGGTTGGTGGATAAGGGCAATTCGATTATTGTGATCGAACATAATTTAGATGTGATCCGCTGCGCGGATTGGGTGGTGGATTTGGGGCCGGAAGGGGGCGATCGCGGCGGGGAAATAATCGTCGCGGGAACGCCGGAAGATGTGGCAGATCATCCGAGTTCTTATACCGGGATGTATTTGAAACAGGTGTTGAAAGAACATCCGCCCGCGATCGCCGATGATGTCGATTTGGGGAATTAGTCGGAAAATTGATTCCCATAATTCTCTATATTTTTTGGAGGCTATAAACGTCAGTACATGGGTTGGATTTTGGAATCTGTGCGCGAACCGCGATCGCGCAATTTTGATTCGACTTTCTGTAAAGAAGTGTAATTTTTCGTCAATCGTCTCCAAGTTCACCTTTCCGATCGGGGCGGTCCGAGCATTTATAGCAGAATCACCAACAACATTCGCGAAGCTTGTCAAAGTTATGACGGATTGCCGAGTACAGCTAGAGCAGCAATTGCTTCTCAAACGGGCTTTTCAGGTTGCAATCCCTAATTCCCTTTAAATGAGAATCTCGGGCAACCCTATAAGGTTGCCCCTACGTCTGTCTTATACCGGGATGTATTTGAAACAGGTGTTGGAAGAACACCCGCCCGCGATCGCCGATGATGTCGATTTGGGGAATTAAATTTTCCCACAAACAGGCGTTGGCTTCTATAAATACTCGATCCAACCCCGCATTTCGTCGGGATTCAACACCTCGTAAATTAAAGCCAAACTGCGGATTATTTCACCCAGCGATCGCGTATTTTTTTTGCTATAGGCGACCCCCCAATGATCCGAACTTTGACTAGCCAGCCTGAGAAAATCAGCGTCATGGGTGACGATGACTCGTCCCTCGTTGCGGGCAAACGTCAACTGGGCTTCATCCGAGAGCCCCAGCAGTCCCATTTCACGAGTCATCGTCACGTCAATCCCCTGGTGACGCAAAGCCAATCCCACATCTGGATCGACATTTTCATCCAGATGAAAGCGAATGCGGTCACTCACCGCGCAACTCCTTCAGCTTTGCATTTAACCGAGATGGATAATTATCCCGCAATGAGTCTGCGAACAATTCATCCTCTCGAATGCTCCGTTCGATTTCATCGCGGCGATCGTAATAATATGCCATCGCCGCATAAACCGAAGCCAAAGGAAGCTTATATTTCCCGGCGATCAAATCCAGAGATTGACCCATCCGCAAATAGAGGGTGGCAATATCGGCGACCGTCATTCGAGTCCCTGCAATTCGAGGTTTTCCGCCTCGGACCCCCGGCGTGATTTCAATAAGCCGATTGAGTGTGACTTCCATAATGACAGATTCAAACCTCTAAAATTCCAATTGCTGGAGCATCCAAAATCCCGCGAAGGCTTCCGAGTTTGGGTCGGATTGGATGGCGAGAAAATGCACGTTTTTGGCCGCTTTTTTCGCCGTTTCAAATTCCCGCCCTTCCGCCTGGGTGTTGGCGTCGGGGAGGTTCGCTACGATCCAACTCTCGCTTTCTCCGGTATCCAAAACCAGACAGGGGCGGGGTTGTTCCACCAGTCGCAACGATGCCAACTCCAACCCGGACATCCAGGCCGCCAGAGGGGTAGCCCGGGACGAGAAAATAATCAAACCGGGAACTCGGGTTTCCGGGGACAGGCCCACCATTGGTAAACCGAAGGCTTCCCCGAAGTCGATGTCCCACTCCGGCATCTCCTCGAAGGCCCCCGCCTCCAGGGAAACGATCGCCCACCGATCCCCCTGGAGGGCGTCCGGCAGGGGTTTGGGTTCGCCCGTCATGAATTGCACTGAGGGGTTGGCACTTTCCTGGTAGTTGGGATAGGTGGGATACACCTTCTCCATGCGTTCCCGCAACCACTGGACCAGGGTGTAGGTGCGGCGGCTGGCGGCGGCGGGGATGGCCAATTCCTGGGCGGCTTTCGTGATCATGTTCGCCATCGGACGCCGGAAAAAGCGGATGCGGGTCGGGGGGGCTGGTGCCTGGGCGATCGCATCTTTGATGGCCCCCTGCAGCCAGCCTGAATTCACCGTGCCGTTGGGGCAAAATTGCGTGTAGCGAAACAGGGATTCGGCGCGATCGCGCACGTCCAGGGGGGTTTCACAGATGATCACCTCCCACACCTTTTTTCCCTCGTCGTCCCGCAGGGGGCGGCTGTAAAAATCCAATTCCCAAATCGTTCCCTTCATGCCGATCTTAAAATTCGTTGTACAAACTCGAATTTCAATTCTCCCATATCGGTGGGGAGTCGGGTGTCGGGTGTCGGGTGTCGAGGGGCGGGGGGGCAAAGATGGGAAGAATCTAAAATTCCCTATTCCCCATTCCCTATTCCCCACACCCCAATTCTTTGTGTTAAAATAACGGGTTATGAGTAAAGAGAGTAACGGATACAAGGTTGTCACGGATAACCGCAAAGCCCGCTATCTGTACGAGATCCTGGACACCTACGAGGCCGGTATCGAACTCAAAGGCACGGAGGTGAAGTCGATTCGGGCGGGGCGCGTCAACTTGCAGGATGGCTATGCCTTGCTGCGAGGTGGAGAGGTTTGGCTGATCAACGTCCACATCTCGCCCTATGAGAATACGGGTACTTTTTTCAATCACGACCCCCGCCGGACGCGGAAACTGTTGCTGCACCGCCGGGAAATCAACAAGCTGATCGGGCAGGTGGAACAGAAGGGGCTGACCTTGGTGCCGCTGAAATTGTATTTGAAGCGGGGGCGGGTGAAGGTGGTGATCGGACTGGCTCGAGGGAAGAAACTCCACGATAAGCGGGAAACGGTCCGACGCCGGGATGATGAGCGATCGATGCGGCGGGCGATGAAACAGTTTTAAGGGTTGCGATCGCCGGTAATTCTTCGGGTTAAGATAACGGTTGTGAAAGACTCGGAGAGGTGGTGGCGATGAATGATGAAACCAATGCCCAAATGAGAATCGAACGGGACAGCATGGGGGCGATCGAGGTTCCCGCCGATCGCTATTGGGGGGCGCAAACCCAGCGATCGCTTCATTATTTTTCCATCGGAGAAGATCGGATTCCTGGGGAGGTCATCGCGGCGTTCGGCATCCTTAAAAAAGCCGCGACTCTGACGAACCAGGAGTTGGGAAAATTGTCGCCGGAAAAGGCGGAATTGATGGTTCGCGCCGCCGATGAAGTCGTCGGGGGAAAACTCGCGGATCATTTTCCGCTGCGGGTGTGGATGACGGGAAGCGGCACTCAGTGTAACATGAATGTGAATGAGGTGATTGCCAACCGGGCGATCGCGTTTGCGGGGGGGGAATTGGGCAGCAAAAGTCCCGTCCACCCCAACGATGATGTTAATATGTCCCAATCTTCTAATGATACATTTCCGACGGCGATGCACGTCGCGGCGGGGGTGGCGTTCAGTGATCGCTTACTTCCTAAAGTGCGAAAAATGCGGGATGCGTTGCAGCGGAAATCGGAGGAATTTGCGGACATCGTAAAAATTGGCCGGACGCACCTGCAAGATGCGGTTCCTTTGACGTTGGGACAGGAGTTTTCCGGTTATGTTGCTCAACTGGATGCGGATTTGAAACGGATCGAAATGGTGTTGCCGGATCTGTACGAATTGGCGATCGGTGGGACGGCGGTGGGGACGGGTTTGAATGCCCCGGCGGGGTTCGCGGAACGGGTGGCGGAACGCATTGCTGAAATGACGGGTTTGCCGTTTGTTTCTGCCCCCAATAAATTTGCCGCGATCGCCGCCCACGATGCGATCGTGATGGCGAGTGGGGCGTTGAAAACTCTGGCTTGTTCTCTGATGAAAATTGCCAACGATATTCGTTTTTTGGGTAGCGGCCCCCGCTGCGGTTTGGGGGAATTAATTCTACCGGAAAATGAACCCGGATCTTCGATCATGCCGGGGAAGGTTAATCCCACCCAGTGCGAGGCGATGACGATGGTGGCGGCTCAGGTGATGGGGTACGATATGGCAATTACTGTTGCGGGTTCTCAGGGTCATTTTGAGTTGAATGTGTTTAAGCCGATGATGATTTTTAACCTCCTGCAATCGGTCAGTATTTTGTCGGACAGTTGCAATAATTTTACCGATTTTCTGTTGGTGGGATTGCGGGCAAATCGGCGCAAAATTGAGGGGTATTTGGAAGAGTCGCTGATGTTGGTGACGGCGTTGAGTCCGAAAATTGGCTATGATAAGGCGGCGGAAGTCGCCCACGTCGCGTTGGAGAAGAATTCGACGCTGAAACAGGTTTGCGTGGATTTGGGGTACATTTCCGCCGAGGAATTTGATGAAATTGTGGTTCCGTCCCGGATGGCACATCCCCACGGTTAGGGGGTGCGATCGCCCGGGGTAATCTGTCGGGCGATCGCCGTACAGCCGACAAATGCGCCGATAAAAACCGCTTCTGCCAAAATTTTGAAGCAATCTTCGATCGTCCTCAACCACTCTAGAGTCCTTTTCGCCTGTTCCGGATCGGCGAACCAATCGGACAGGACTTCTTCATCGTTGGTGTAGATATCGAAAGCGACCATGATCCCTTTTAATAGGAAGGCGATCGCGAACAAGTAAAAAACGCCTAAATATTTTTTGAATTCATCTCTAAAATTGTATAAAATGTAAAAACCAATCAAGCTGTAAAAAATTACAATTATATCGTCGATACTGTCGCTCAACCTCGTCGTTTCCATATCGAATAAATAGTGAATGAAAAAGTCGATCGCTTCGTGGATTTGGGCCATTTCATCGACGGTTAGGTAGACAAATCCGAATGCGATCCACTTCCAGAGGTTTTGGGGGGCTTTTTTGCCTTCAATTCCCGCTTGTTTGCGAATCCGGGCGATCCGCCAAGCTAACCCGGAAAGAACTAAAAGCTGGATGCCGGAAAACCAGGTGATGATTCCGGTTTCCTCGAAATATTCGATGGGGGTTTTGTCTCGCAAAACAGCCCGCAGGATTGTCAGGCTGAGGACGGTGAGATTGAATAAGACGATCCAGATTGTATGGGATTTGACCCGGCGATCGCGTAATTTCTGGAATTGAATTTGATCGGTCAGCATATTTCCCCCCCCATGAAACGGATAGCCAGAACACCCAATACCCATCGATTGGGTTAATATTGGGTTAATGGCTTTAAGGTTTTCTTAGCTTTGCAGAGAGGGCTGATTTTGGCAAGGGTTTTTGGACAAATGTTCGATTTTGAGTTGCGATCGGCAAAAATCCCCGTCACTTTTGGTGAACGCGATCGCCTTTCTATATCAGTCCGCAGATTTCGCAGATTTTCGCAGATTGGGAATCGGGGTGTTGATAAAAAAATCAAGTGCAGGGGCGTGTTGAACCGACGATTTCATTATCGCCGATGTGGGGGGAAATGTCAACCCCCATTGGCTGAAAATTTCGCGATTTTTTTCACTCCTTGAAGCGATCGCCTTTCTATATCAGTCCGCAGATTTCGCAGATTTTCGCAGATTGGGAATCGGGGTGTTGATAAAAAAATCAAGTGCAGGGGCGTGTTGAACCGACGATTTCATTATCGCCGATGCGGCGGGAAATGTCAACCCCTATTTCCCACAATTTCGC
>JBNGCR010000023.1:0-14682 GCA_050045915.1 Limnospira sp. | reverse complement strand
TTTCATTATCGCCGATGCGGCGGGAAATGTCAACCCCTATTTCCCACAATTTCGCGATTTTTTTTTTGACGATTTGAAGCGATCGCATCCCCAGATAAGTCCGCAGATTTCGCAGATTTTCGCAGATTGAGAATCGGGGTGTTGGCATAAGCATCTACGGATTTATAGCGATCGCAACACTGGCAACCTGCCAAGGATGAATTATTGTTTCCGAATCTTCTATTTCTTCTTCTAATAAGTTTACGGCTGATTTTACCTCGACTCCCAAACTATTCTGTAACTGCCAAACTGCCTCCCGGCCGTGGCACTCGTAGCCGCGTAAAATCCAGGTTTGGGGGTCGGTGTGCGATCGCTTCAGCGCCATCAAAATTACGTTCTCGGCATCCCACTTTAAAAAACTCGCGGACTGGTTTCCGCCGGTTGTCGAAAAATTCGATAGCGACAAAACCCGCACTTGCAAGGGTTGGTTGAATTCGTAACCTCGCCGCACGGTTTCCCCTTCCCGCCAGTTTCCCCGGTGGGGATAAATTCCGTAGGCGAATTCGTGGATGCCGATATCGGAATCGGGGTCTGGCCATGTTGAACCTCGCAGCAAGGTTAAGCCGATTTTGTCCGCTTGGAAATTGTAGCCGTATTTGCAGTTATTCAATACGCTGATGCCGTAATTTCTATCACTCAAATCGCCCCAATTTAGAACGGGAATTTCCCACTTGGCTTTGGCGCGATCGCATTTTTTCTCTGTCTCGCGTTCTATTGTACCTGCCGGTATTTCATGTGCTGATAATTCTGCCGTTATCGTCAACGGGAAATACGCCTTAACTAAAACGTGGCGTTCCCGCCAGTCTACCCGGTTCTCGATTCTCAAAATTGGCGAATCTGCCGACAGGACGTAATCCTGACAAAACTCGGAGTTATTGATTTTTTTGATAACCCGCAACCGCAGACGCAGCGAACCTTCCTCCACCAACGCGATGGATTCCAGCCGCGGCGGTTCTAGGGGATATTGCAAATAATTGGGGTCGATATTCCAGGCGTCCCAATACTGTCCCTCGTCCCGAAACACTCGCAACTGATGTCCGGGATTTTTCAGGATATCCCGGCGATTGATTTTATCGAAAATTGCGATAACGTCTCCCGTCTCCCCTGAGACTTTTACCCGGATAAACTGGTTCTCAAATTCCCAATTTTGGCAATTTTTTTCAAGGGTATTGACAGAAAAATCCGGATCTGATAGAGTATGAGATAATGGGAAAAGGTGTGCACCTACAGGGGTGCTTTGGAGCTGAAACCCTTGCCGGCCGGGAGTTTCCGCCGTCGGCGGCAGCAACCAGAAGCAGCGAAATCCCACCGACGGCACACCAGTTGCCAAAAACAGCAATTCCGAACCTCCCGAAACCGCCACCTGCTGGGAGATTAAGGCATTTCCGTCACTATCGCAAACCCGCCAACTTTCCCCGGAGGGTAGGGGGACGGATACGAGTTGCGATCGCGTCCAGTTGAGGGGGTTGAAGACGATAATCGGTATCGCGTCTGGTTGGGGGGGGTGGGGTAGAGAGAGGGACTGTGCGATCGCCTGCAATGCCTCCTCCTCAACCCGCGCCGCCGTTTCCGCCGCCATTTCCCAACCCCGGTTGGCATCGACATAGGCCTCGGGAATTGCCGAACCGGGGAGGATATCGTGAAATTGGTTGAATAGAACCGCCTTCCAAGCCGCCTCCAAATCGGCGGCATCCGGGGAACCTCCCATTATCTCGGCGATCGACGCCCACAATTCCGCCCGGTACAGCGACTGTTCGCACAAGCGATTCCAGCGTTTCTGGTCGGCGTGGTTGGTGTAACAGCCGCGATGAAACTCGAGATATAACTCATCTTCCCATATCGGCAGTTCGGTAGTATACGCCACCCGGTCGAGATAATCCGCCGCCTGTAGAAATCTCAATTCCGGGAATAGCGGCGAAGACCGCCACCGCCGCGCCGTTTCCAACATTTCCCGCGTCGGACCGCCGCCGTGGTCGCCGACTCCCGGCAGCCACAAACAGTCCCGCAATCCGGTTTGGCGTTGCCACTCGACGGCGTAGTTTGCCAACTTCAGCGGTTCGATATTCTGCCCGATGAGTGCCGACATCAAACTGACGATTTCCGAACCGTCCAAACCCCGCCACCGAAACAGGCCGAACGGGAAAACTGTCGTGTCGTTCCAGCGGAGTTTTTGGGTGACAAAATAATCGATGCCTCCCTGTCGCAGCAATTGCGGAAGTTGCCAACAAAATCCGAAGCTATCCGGCAGCCAAGCGACTCGGGAGATTTCGCCGAATTTCTCCAAAACGTATTTTTGGCCGTAGAGAATTTGGCGGACGATGGATTCTCCCGAAACCGTGTTCAATTCCGGTTCTACCCAGAGTCCCGCCGTTACTTCCCAGACTCCCGCCGCTATTTGTTTTCGGATTAACTCGAACAAATCGGGGCGGTTTTCCTCAATCCAGGAGTAGAGGGCGGGGGTGGAATGACAAAAAATCAGTTCGGGAAAATCTGCCTGCAACTGCAAGACGGACTCGAAGGTTCGGACGGCGGCGTCCCAGGTTTCTGATACCGGCCACAGCCAAGCCAAGTCCAGGTGGGCGTGTCCCAAAAGGGAAATTTTTGCTATCGCAAAATCCGATAACTGTTTCCAACACTGTCGCAGGGTGGATAACTGCCACAAAAATAGGGAGCGATCGCCCACGATTCCCCAATCTATATTATCAACTGCAGTCGCCAATTTTTGCAAGCGATCGCGGCGTTCGGGTGTCAAAGTTTCCCCGCCGGTAGCCGACGGGAAGTTATCGATATTTGCCCCTATTATATAAGTATAGAAAACTGCCAACTCGTCCCCCACAAACCCCGGGTCTATTTCCCCCTGCCCTGCAGCCTCGTAAATACACCGGGAAGTCACCAGGGCGCCCGCGTCGTGACCGGGACTGACCAGCCGCAAAAATACCGTAAATTTCGCCCCCGGTTCCGCCGCCTCCGATAGGATTAACTTGGTCGCACAGTCGAACAAATCCCCCGAGAGCACCCAATTTCTGTTAATATAAATTCGGGCATCTTCCGCCCACCAACTCAACTCCAATTTCAACCGCAACCCCGCCAGGGGATATCCCGCCAATGTCGGGGGAATTTCGATGTCCTGTGCCAACCACAAAATCTCCTTTCCAGCCGACCAGGGGATATGGCGGCGATCGTTGAGTTGGACGATTTGCCAGTGTCGCCAATTGTCTCTATCGGTTTCGGAAATATCCCCGAGGTGAAATCGCCACCCGGTCTGAATGTCGAGGCGGGTCATTTGCTGCAGGTGTGCGATCGCTTCTCGGATGCGCTGGGGGGGGGAATTCGATGAGGGTAAATTCATGGTGGACAACGACTCAAATAAATTCGACTCTGGATTGCATTTCTTCTGATTCTAAATATTCCCAAATTAAAGTCAAACTGCGAATGATATCTCCGATTGAGTGACTTTTTTGCTGACAGTAAACGATGCCATTATGGGGAATTCCGGCTCTAGCTATCCGCAAAAAATCTGCATCTTGGGTAAAAATGACTCGTTTTTGTTCCGTCGCAAAATTAATTTGTTCCCGATCTGATGCACCCATCATATCAGTTTCCGGTGTTGTAGTGACATCAATTCCCCGCCGTCGCAAACCCTCGGCAATGGCATTGCTGACATTTTCATCCAGATGAAACCGAATAGTTTTAGGCATTTCGACGCTTCAACTTTTCTTGCAGAAGAGAAGGAGTCTGTGCCTGCATTTCTTGAACAAATGCTTCATCAGCCCGAATTTGCGATCGCATTTCTTCTCGATGGTCGTGATAATAGGCTAAAGCCGCATAGACATCAGCCAAAGTAATCGATGGGTGATGATACAAAATCTCATCGGGTGACATCCCCATTTCCTCATGCCAGATGACGATATCCTGCACTTTAATCCGATGTCCGGCAATTCGGGGTTTCCCTCCACAAACATCCGGCGTTATTTCAATATGTTCTGAAATGATGGTTTCCATTTTTATCAATCCCTTATCAGCTACAGTATCGACCCCAATCCCATCTTCCCAACATCCTAGATTCTACCAACAGTTCCGGATTTTGTGAAATCATCTTCAAGGGGTTCAATTAATTCCAGCAACTCGTGACGTTGGGAGTCGGCAAATAATTGGGGCTTGTCCTGTAACAGTTGTCGAAATGCTTCCAGGTTTTGGTGATAGAAAGACATGGTGACAGGGGAACTCAATCTCAATCAGATTATATCTGATCTGCTTGAACGCTTAGACCGCTTGGGAATCAATTCCCTTTTCTTATAGCGAAAATCATCGGTCGATGATTGAGGAGTCTGTGCTGTTAATGGTTTAGTAGTAGGGTGCGTTCCCGCTCATCTCTGATCGGTGAAGTGGGTTAGTGAGAGTCGGGAACGCACCGACGATGGACTGCTGGGGGCAGAAAATCGGTCTTCGGGAGTTGTATTGACAAGTTGCACGCCAATCAGGGGTGTGTCATGATGCGCCGAGTATAGGGCTTATATGGCGACACATTTTCTCATGGTATTATAGTACCATCAAATTGAGGCAGAAGTCAAGCTGCAATTGGTACAAATTTTGTCAGTCCAAGTGTGAGGTCAATAGTCGAGAATGGTTTGACACCGGAAATTGAACGATTGAGAAACCGGCTTTCTATTGCGATCGCACTTTCATAATCAGCGATCGCATCTCCAAAATACCCCAAATTCTGCCAACACACCCCGACTTTATACCAAATATCAATCCGATTCGGACTTAATTCCAAAACCCGAACAAAGCAGGATAAAGCGTGGTGGAATTTACCATTATTCTGGAACTCAACACCCCGTTTAATCCAGTGTTGAATAATGAAGCGATTGGGTGGTTGATTCGCTGAACCCTGAGAATCATCAGTCATAGCCCTATAACCCTGATGCAAGTCCGATTTATAACCGCCAAGGTGGTTCGGTTCGGATACAATTACTCCAACCGAGTCCACTTGAGTGGACTTTTGCTATGAGCCTTGAAATTCATTTCAAGGCGGGTCTAAAATTAGCCGATCTGTCCCAACCGTTTTAGCAGTTGCTATAATTCTAGCCTGACGAATAAGAATAACTGATTTTTTAATTGTTTCTTAAGGAAACCTTCTATACTCAACGATCAATCCTCATCCTCCGCCAAAAAATCAAGGGTGCGATCGCGGCTGAGAAGAGGAGTCGTTTTTGCTGCATCCATTGATATCATGTCCGCTTAAACAGTTATGATTCCTGGGTGCCATCTTCTGAAGCGACTTCAAACTTTTGCCTATTGCTAGCTTGCCTATTGCCTTTTCTCGAACGATTGTGTAAGTATTATAGCAACGAGCGCTCCCGTGGTTACAGTTTAAATGGGGTAAGAAACCTTAAAACCCTTATCGAAAAGCCGTTTCAGTTCCCTATTCCCTATTCCCTATTCCCTATTACCTGCGCGCAGCGCTATAAAACGGACTTGATATGATGGGGTGGGAACGCACCCTACAATTAACTTTCGGTCGGGTCAAAGCCCCCAGAATTGGGGGTTTGGGGGCGCGACGATTGACAAATGGTTTCCGATTGCCATATCAAATTTCCGGCTTTTGTAGCTGTTTAGAAACCGGGTTTCTCAAAGTTAGAGAACAACCCGGTTTCCCAATGTCAGACTATTCCTCCACCCGAAACGCCGCCGCCGGGAGAGACAGTTGAGGCAACGGCTTCAATTCCGGCCGGGAAGAATACCCGTTCCGCGTCGGTTTTCCGGCGGTTTCCTCCGGAAGCAGAACCTCCCGAATCAGCCTCGCCACCGCCCGTCCGGCGAGATCTCCGGCCACCTGCTGACTCAGATTCCGGACTTCCGGTTTCGCCAACAAATTAGGCACCCGCTGCACCAACAGTATCGGGTCGAACCCTTTCGTTTCTTGGAGGATGGCGAGAATGCGTCGGATGTGTTCCATCCTCTGACGATCGCCCTCCGACATCGTTTCCACAGCCGGACGCGGCGCCTTCACGCCCATCCACTCCGCCACTTTCTGTTGGGCCTTGGCGATCGCATTTTGGGACGCCAAATCGATATTATTCACCAACTCCCTCGCCAGATATTCCCGGATAAATTCCCCCCGTTCCGAAAAGATAAAATCCAAGGTCTGGTCGAGCACCTGGTTGATGTCGTAATCGTCGCTATTTTTGGCATTTTTGAGCAGGTTTTCCAGGCGGTTCCAGCGGAACGTGCCCTCTTTAAATAGCAGCAACCGCAACGACGTCCGCAACTGCGGCGCCGGGTCGCTCAACAGCCGTTTTGCCACATAGGGATAGGCCTTGCTGAGAACCTTAAAATTGGGATCGACGTTGATAGCAATCCCCTCCAGGGTGACGAGCGATCGGATGATCAACGCATAGTAAGCCGGAACCCGGAACGGATACTCGTACATCAGAGCCGAAAGCTGGTCGGTGATGCTCTTGAAATTCAGTTCCGCCACACTCGCCCCCAACGCATCGTTGAACACCGAAGCCAGGGCGGGAATGATGGGGGTGAGATCCGTATCCGGACTCAGAAATTCCAATTTTACATAGTCGTGGGCCAACCCTTCAAAATCCCGGTTCACCAGGTGCACCACCGCTTCCAACAAACCGTACCGCTGATAGGGTTTCACCTCGCTCATCATGCCGAAATCGAGGTAAACCAACTTTCCGTCCGGACTCGCCAGCAGGTTGCCGGGGTGGGGGTCGGCGTGGAAAAACCCGTGTTCGAGGAGTTGGCGGAGGGAGCACTGGACGCCCACTTCGATCAGATAGCGGGCGTCGATGCCCTTGGCGGCAATTTCTTCTAGATTGGTGAGTTTCGTGCCCGTCACCCACTCCATCGTCAGCACCCGCCGCCCGGTGTAATCCCAATAAATGCCGGGGACGTAGATATCTTTGATGTGGCCGTAGAGTTCCCGGAAGCGTTCGGCGTTGCGACCTTCGTGGCTGTAGTCCATCTCCTCGTAGATGCGGCTCCCAAATTCGTCCATGATCGCCACCAGGTCGCTGCGGATGAACTTGAAGTTATTTTGAACCCAAATTGCCAGTTTTCGCAGGATGTAGATGTCGAGGGCGATGCTTTCGGAGAGGCCGGGACGCTGGACTTTGACGGCGACGGTTTCCCCGGTTTTGAGTTTGCCTTTGTAAACCTGTCCGAGGGAGGCGGCGGCGAGGGGGTCTGGGCTGAGTTCGGCGTAGATGTTTTCCGGCCGGTCGCCGAGTTCTTCTTCGATAAACTGATAGGCGACTTCGTTGGGGAAGGGGGGGAGTTGGTCTTGGAGGGTGGTGAGTTCTTCCAGGTACAGGGGGGGCACCAGGTCGGGGCGGGTGGAGAGGGCCTGTCCGACTTTGATGAAGGCCGGCCCGAGTTCGGTGAGGATGTCGCGGAGGCGGACGGCCCGCTTGCGTTCGTTGCGATCGCTTTGGCCGAGTTTGCGATCGCTCCACACTTTAAAATACCAAAAGCCCAATTTCCAAATAATCGTCACCAGCCGCCCCCAAACTTGTAAAAATCGGGAACGGTAGTGGTTGGCGATGGCGATGGGGTCGTAGCGGATGGCGAAATCGTCGTCGTCAATTTCGACCGCATCGGTTTCGAGGTCTACCGTCTCGGCGGCGGGAACGTCCAGGGTTCGGGTCGTCAGTTCCGCTGGCATCGGGGTTTGTGAATCCAAATCTACCTTGGGGGATGGGGGGGATACCGGTTTAACTGTCATATAAAATATCGGTTCGAGTCTGAATATCAATGTTAATGATTGTAACAATCCCGGCTTCCACTTCCCCACCCCTCGGGGGGAGAATTCCCCCCCATTCCCAATCCTAGGCTTCCCGAACCGACTCCCGCATCAGTCGGTGACACAGATCCAGCAGGTGGCGGCGGGTGCTGATGGGGAGGTGGGGTTGGGGGGACTCCAGGTCGGGCCAGTCGGGCAGGTCGAAACAGGGACAGCACCCCGGCGGCATCCCGTGGGTTCGCATGGGGACAGGCATGGCACAGCGGGCACAATCGACGATCTCCCACTCCGGCGTCAGCAGTTCGGCGATGGTCTGGTTGGTTCCCTCCAAGTAGCAGTCGCCGGATTCGGGACTCAGGATTTCTTGCCAGCACTGTTCTAACTCGCGGCTGTAGCGATCGGCGCGAATCACGGGTTGGGGCAGTCGCGTTTCTCTGCCGTTGTTAAGGACGACTTTTTTACCGAGCTGAAACCAGTAGGCGAGGTATTGTTTGACTTGGTGTTGGGAAGCCATAAATCATCAGTGAAGGTGGTCTGTTCGTCTATAACATGGGGTCGAGTCCGAGATTCAAAACTTGATGCTCAAGAAACGATGTCACTTTAATTCTATCTACAAATGGCGACATTTCGGCGGACCCAAACCTATAATTAACCTTAAGGTTTGCCGTTGCATTTCATCGACAGCCGGGGAGAGTTACCCGCTGCGGATGTCTCGACCCTCGCCGCCACCGTTTCCCCAGTGAACGCTGTCGCCGGTTGAAATCACCTGAAAGGGGGCGATCGCAACTTTTTTTCGACTTATATTAATTAGTGTAAAAAAATGTCAATATTTTTCAACCCATTTTAAGTTAGATTAAATGATCAGTATTTTTACTGACGGTATGACGAAACTCGGAATTCGACGGCAAAATGTTCCGTAATTTCACTATTGCCGAGCAGTTGCTGCAATTATCCAAACAGCAATGTTTGTTGGTGTTACTTAAAGCCTGCGAAGAAAATACAGAAGAACTCACCCAAATTCGGAATTTGACGATCGCGAATCCCGACAATCTGATCGAGAAAGTCAAGGGGGGACTGAATTTGGAAATCAACACATAAATAAACATTCCCCGCCTGTTGAGAGCAGGGAATGTCGAGAAAGTTTAAAGTTGATCGATCGCGGACTGACCGGTTGCTATCGCGTCGGACACACTGAAATGTTGTTGGCGTTTAGAAAGATCGTACCGGCGGGCTGTTGGGCGATCAGAACCGGGTTGCCGGTGTCGGTTTTGACGATGAGCGGGTCGAGCCGCAGGCACTCCTGAACCAATTCGCCCCATTCTTGTACCTGACGGGTGTATTCGGCTCGGAGGCGGGGTATGTCATCCAGGGTGATGCCGTTCGGAATGGGGGTCAGGTTGGCGATGAACACTTCGTCCGTGATCACCGCATCGCTGGTGATGCTGCGATCGACTGCCAATTCGTAAAGGATGGGATAGGTGAAGGCGGCGGGCAAAGTTCTGTTCGGCAATTCCAAATCCGGCAAGGTGTAGTAACGGGGGGGATCGACGCGATCGGGATTCAGATCGTCCTCGCCTTCGTCCTTGGGCTTGTACCTGACATCGAAATCGGATGGCGTGGTCACGACTCCAATTTGAGCGAGGGCCTGAACCGGCAGGCCGATCGCAATGAGCGCACACAATGCGCCTAAAAGCTTAGACTTCATCGTAATTCATCTCCTCAAAGTCACCAAAATAAACAATTGACAGCCTCCCCGCCCGATCCGACCGGATCAAATCCGGGTGGATATTCCTCAGATCGCCCCGAGAATTCCCGGACTCTGGGACAGTGCCATCTTAACTCGATCGCGACAGAGGTCGGATAGAAACACTTGCGAACTTTATCAAATTTTACCTCATCTATCAATAGAGCAACTGACATCGCACCTGCGACCCGGACGGATGCCGGCGAGAAGCCCGAAAGCATCCTGACTCGATTTCGCCACCGGAGTAGCCAGTGGAAGGCCATACTCTGGTAGATTATTGAACTTAGGCAGAAGAGATCGACCCCAATCGCAGCCATGACATCGACCAACCGACAGTTTAACCCATTCAGACAGTTCCGAAGTGCGATCGCCCCGACCGGGCGCATCGGTCGCCTCCAGCGACAAATCGGGATCTGGGTGTGTGGCATCCTCCTGGGATTTGTCCTCACCCAAGTCCAGGCCCACTGCGCCGTGGCGGGTGAAAAGATCGCCTCCCGCCTCGATACCCTGGCGCAGGACATCCGGCAACCGGCGGCGGAAATGAGCTACTATCCCCAAGCCGGACAACCCACCCACCAGCGGGAATTTCGCGGGGTGTGGGTGGCTTCGGTGGTGAACATCGACTGGCCCTCCAAACCGGGCCTGTCCGTCGCCCAGCAGAAATTTGAACTCCTGGCTATCCTCAACCGGATGCAGGAATTGAACCTCAACGCCCTGGTGCTGCAAATCCGGCCCAATGGCGATGCCTTCTATGCCTCCCAAATTGAACCGTGGAGCAGTTGGCTGACGGGCCGCCAGGGCCAACCCCCGGCGCCCTATTACGATCCGCTGCAATTCGCGATCGACGAGGCCCACAAGCGCAACATCGAACTCCACGCCTGGTTGAACCCCTACCGGGCCAAACTGAACGCGGAAAAATCCCCCTTCGCGGCTAACCACATGGCGGCGGTTTATCCCCAGTACGCCTACCGCTACGGGGATTTGATCTGGATGGACCCGGGCGCGAAGGAAATCCAAGATCGCACTTACAATGTGGTGATGGATATCGTCCGGCGCTACGATGTGGACGGCATCCACATGGATGATTATTTCTACCCCTATCCCAAGTCGGGCGTTTCCTTCCCGGACTCCCAAACCTACAATGCCTACCGGGCGGCGGGTGGCACCCTGTCCCTGGCGGACTGGCGGCGGGATAATGTCAATCAGATGATCTGGCGACTGGCCCAGGGGATCAAGGCGATCAAGCCCGATGTAAAATTCGGGATCAGCCCCTTCGGCATTTACCGTCCGGGCAAGGCGCCGGGAATTGTGGGGATGGACCAGTACGACGCCATCTATGCGGACGTGAAATTGTGGATGGAACGGGGATGGGTGGATTACCTGGCTCCCCAACTGTACTGGCGCATCGATCCGCCCCAGCAGAGTTACCCGGTGTTGTTGGATTGGTGGGTGCGAAACAACCCCCAGCGGCGCCACGTCTACGCGGGCAATTATCTGAGCCAGTTGGATAACGGCTGGTCCGTGGGCGAGTTTCAGCGGCAGGTGGCGATTTCCCGCCAAAAGGCGAATCAGTTGTCGTTGGGAAATATCTTTTTCAGCATGAAGATGTTCCGGGACAACCGGGGCGGGGTGAATGATATCTTCAAGTCGGCGGTTTATCCGACTCCGGCGTTACCGCCGGCGATGCCGTGGTTGGATAATGAACCGCCGGAGGCTCCTGCGGGGGTGCAGGGGAGTACGGGGATGATTAGCTGGAATCCCGATACTTCCAATGATGTGCGATCGTGGGCGCTGTATCAGCAGTTTAGCAATGGCTGGCAGTTGGTGCGGGTGCTCGATCGCGATACGACGGCGGTGAGCGTGTCGCCGGGTACCTACGCGGTGCGATCGGTCGATCGCTTGGCCAACGAAAGTTCCGAGCAAATCGTCACGGTACAGTAACTTTCTTGAGGGAGCAGGGGGGCAGGGGGGCGGAGGAGGCAACGGTCAAGCGGAGGGAGCGGAGGGAGTCCCTATCCCCCCATTCCCCATTCCCCATTCCCTACTCCCTATTCCCCGCCCACGGCGCTCTATGACTTTTATTTCCACTCCCTACGCTTTATTTCTCGCCGTCCTGTTCGTCATTTACTGGGTCATCCCGTGGCGATCGGGGCGGCTGGGGGTTTTGTTGGCGGCGAGTTTGCTCTTTTATGCCACCCTGCAAGTTCAATATATCCCGCTATTATTACTCTGCATTTTATTCAATTTCGGTTTGGCGCTCTCCATCGGCGAACCGCTGGAAAATTGGCAAATTGCGAATGTTGCCTGGAACCGCCGCCGCCTCATCCTATTGTGGATCGGAATTATCGTCAACGTCCTGCTTTTGTTGGGTTTCAAATACGTTCCATTTATCCTTTCCATCGCCGGCGGTATATTTGAGATTCCCAATATCGAAGCAGCGGCAGTCTGGGCTGACAGTTACATCGTCCCGCCGCTGGGGTTGAGTTTTTTCTGCTTTGAAATTATCGCCTATTTGATCGATGTCTACCGGGGCGCTCCCGCCACCCCTTCCCTACTCGAATTTACGAGCTACAAATTTCTATTTCCCAAATTTATCTCTGGCCCGATTACCCGCTACCACCACCTCGAATATCAATTTAAGAGCCTCAAATTTCCCGTCCCCGAACAAATCGCGGACGGGTTGTGGCTGATGGCGATGGGGGCGATTAAAAAGGGCATTTTGGCCGATCGCATCGGGATTCTCGTTGCCCTCAGTTTCGACAACCTGCAACGGGCCGGAAGTGGGGATTTGTGGCTGGCTGTCGCTGCCTACGGGTTGCAACTCTATTTGGATTTTAGCGGTTATGTGGATTTGGCGCGGGGGACGGCGTTACTGCTGGGATTGAATTTGCCGGAAAACTTCGATGCCCCCTATTTTACCGCCAGCATCGCCGATTTTTGGCGGCGGTGGCACATGACTCTGGGTGACTGGCTGCGAAATTACCTTTATTTTCCCCTGGGGGGTTCGAGGGCGGGATTGTTTCGGACTTGCCTGAATTTATTGATCGTCATGTTGGTGGCGGGAATTTGGCACGGGGCGGCGTGGGGGTTCATCGTTTGGGGGGGGTTGCACGGTGTCGCTTTGGTGGTTCACCGCCTGACGGATGTGGGATCGAAGCGGTTATCTTTGGAGTGGATTTGGAAAACGATTCCGGGGATAATAATATCTTGGTTGTTGACCCAAATGATGGTCTTCGGGGCGTGGATTTTCTTCCGACTTCCGGACTTGAAGGATTCGATGTGGGTGGTGCGACATTTGTGGGGACACACGGCTGATGTTCAGTTCGCCCACAAGGTTTATGTGGAGGCGTTGGGGCTCGAACGGATTCATTTGGTCGTCATCTTGGGGGGGATATTTTTGGGGATGGCGATCGCCACTGGATTTCGCCGGGGGTTGAAGGTTCAATTCAATTGGCCGGTGAAATTGATCTTGGTTCCCCTGTGCTTTTTTGCGGTTTTATTGTTCGCCCCGGAAGGGGGGTTGCCCTACATTTATTTTGATTTTTAATTGGATTTTTAATTGTGAACTGTGAAATGCTCAAAATTTGCGATCGAGGGGGTTGACAGGGGGCGCGATTTATGGTATAGTGTTGACATAGTTCCTTATAATGGGATGGTTGCAAAAATTTTATTTCAGCCACCACTCCCATTATCTAAAATAATACCGGAAGTCAAGCGCAAAAGCAAGGGTTTCTCAAAAAAAGTCGAAATTTTTAACATTTCTTAATTTTTTTTTACAAAAATAAATAATGCGATCGGCAATGTGAAGCCAATCAATCGACTCCAGGGGGCGATCGCGATGACGGAAAAATTCCGATATTTGCGATCGCGCCACTCAAAGCCCCCAGAATTGGGGGTGTCGGGGGCTATAGCAGTGTGAAATGATTCGTCAAAATCCGATCCACTCATCGAACGACATCAAGGAATGAATCTGATATGCTGTTCCCTCTAGTGATCGAATAAGTTTACTGTCAGCCGTCACGAACGGTATCTTCAAACGCTCCGAGAGTGCAATGTAGCAGGCATCATAGGCTGATATAGCCTGGGCGATCGCTATATCCAGGGCCTCACTCACCAACTCTGGAATTGCCATTCTTTTGAGTGCCAATCCCTTGAGCCTCAGCAAGCTTGCTTTTGCCTCGGCAGCGGGGTAATTTGCCCGACGAACGTATTGCCAAAGGACATTAGCGCATTCGGCATAAAATAGCTCTGGCACATACAGCTCTGCGACAGGTTCTGTGTGGAGTTGAGCAAACAATGCCTCTGCCTGTTCAGATCCTTCCTGTTCAATGAAGAGCTTGATTGCAACACTGGCATCAACTACGCGGCGAACTGGGTTAGTCATCATAGCCTCGAATGTCTCTGAGGATCGCAACACTGTCTGTCACTGTTGCTGGTGGCGTCCATCGCGCCTGATGAATCTCTTGAAGCAACCTCGCCTGGGTCTGTCGTTGTATCTCAGCCTCTAAGGCTTGCTGTAGCAAAGTCACAATTTGCTCATTGATAGAACGAGACTGAGAGAGCGCCATCCCTTGAATCTGAGTAAATAGCTCATCTGGTATTTCAATCGTCTTAAGTTGAGTCATATGAATCCCTTCTTCTTTTCCTGCATCCTAGCCTTAGCAATTGTAGGACGAGCAAAGTGCGGTTTCCATAGTTCCGTAATTTAGCGCGATCGCTGGTGATGTTGTGTTGAGGGGCGATCGCGCCACTCAAAGCCCCCAGAATTGGGGGTTTGGGGGCGATACAATTGACACGATGCAAGTTTCAACTGTCCGAGGTGTGTTCCCATGCCCTCCCCTGAAATTGCCGACTCCGCTGCCCGTCGTCCCGGTGCCCCTGCGAGATCCCGACCCGGACCTGCCGCTGGATTTGCGATCGGCCCTCACCGCCGTCTATGAGGAGGCGGCTTACGATCTGTCTCTGGACTACGGCCAACCGCCGCCGCCCCCGCCATTCTCCGATGCCGATGGGGAATGGCTGAAAAATCAACTCGGATAGCGGGGTCGGATTCAGAAATCGGAAAAATTTCACCCCGACCGGCAGGGGGAATGGGGAATGGGGAATGGGGAATGGGGAATGGGGAATGGGGAATGGGGAA
>JBNGCR010000022.1:18199-46122 GCA_050045915.1 Limnospira sp. | reverse complement strand
CCGATCGCACTCCGGTAAGCCTCCACCGCCTCTTCCCACCTCTCCAGCCGGGAAAGTGCGTCACCCAAACTGTTGTGGGACCAAGAAAAATCCGGTTCCAAACCGATCGCACTCCGGTAAGCCTCCACCGCCTCCTCCCAGCGTTCCAGGCGACTCAACGCCTCCCCCAAGCCGTGGTGAGCCCTCGCCAAATTCGGGTTAACCGCGATCGCCTTTTTGTAAGCCTCAACCGCCCCCGCAAAATCCTCCTGTTTCGCCAGAGCCGATCCCAAATTATAGTGGGGTAAAGCCGGGTCGATCGCCGTTTTACGAAGCCGACGACGGGGGGATGAAATCTCCTCACACCGATAATTTTTATCCCGCAAAAGCTGCGCCAACTTTTGATAAACTTCCCCCCAATCCGGCTTCAAATCCACCGCTTTTTGGTAAGCCGCGATCGCTTCCTGAACCCGGCTCAATTTGACCGCCGCATCCCCCAAACAGTGGTAAACATCAGCCCCATTCGGATTCAATTCGATCGCATCCCGATAACAGGCGATCGCCTGCTCCCATTTCTCTTGTTCGGCCAGTTCTTTGCCCGCATTCAACGCTTGCAAATAGCCCTCGGGAAAAAGTGGAATCACCTGATTTGTCGAACGTCCTGAAGCCATTGTTTAACCGTTCCTAATCAATCTGAAGGGATGGATAAAAATTGAATTGAGCTAACTTACTCTTCTATACGATCGCGCGGATAACTATCCGGAGACTTGGCGATTATTTTTCAAGCTGGCCGACTTTCCTGTTGGCGTAACTTTTCCGCCAAGGCACTGGCCCGCTCGTAGGCTTTGACGGCCTCATCGAGCATCTCCCGCTGCTGATAGGCATCTCCCAAACTGTGATACGCTTCCCAATTTTCGGGTTCCAATTCCACCACCTTTTGATAGTGGGAAATAGCCTCCTCAGTTTGGCCTTGCTCAAATAGCAGATCCGCCAGATCGTGGCAGATCCAAGCCAAATCTGGATTCAGCTTTAACGCCTTACGGTAGACCAAAAGTGCGTCCTCCCACCGCTGCAGTTCGGCCAATGCCTGACCTAACTTACCGTAAAACTCCGGCCGATCCGGATGGTTTTCAATTCCTTTTTGATAAACCGCGATCGCATCCTGCCAGCGACCCCTTGACAGCAGCATTTCCCCCAGATTATCATAGATTTCAGTTCGGGACGGATCGGCTTGAATCGCACGACCGTAACAGCCGATCGCCGCTTCCAAATTACCCGATTTCGCCCAAGCATTTCCCAGGGCGATATCCTCCGCCACCGAACCCCCGCCCGGTTCCAATTCCCGCGCCCGGTTCCAGCATTCCGCCCAGGCTTCCACCTTGCCCAAGCGCTTCCAAATTCGCGCCAAATTGCGGTGTGCCGAAGCCAAATTCGGCTTCAGTTCGATCGCCCGCTGGTAATGTTCGATCGCCACATCCCAGCGCCCCTCGCGGCCGTAGAGACTGCCCAAATTGACATGAACTTCGGCAAAATCCGGGTTCAACTCGATCGCCCGTTCGTACTTCTCCCGCGCCGCCACCGCATCGCCCGAAGCTTGCAACGCATTGCCCCAAATCTTGTAAATTTGAGCCTCATTTGGAGCGATCGCAACGGCTTCCTCACAGGCTGCGACCGCGCGATCAAATTCTTTCTGTTTTAAATGAGATTCCGCCTGATCGATATAAGTTTTGACGCGATCGGTTTCATTCGCTTTGAGGGGTGCAGTCGCCAACATATCCTCGCTGCGGATGGGTTGATTTCCCTTTCCATTCCGTTCTAAATTCACGGAATATAAAACCAGATTCCCCTTTTGCAGCCGTTCCGCTTCTGCCAGTTTTTGACGGGCTTGATTCAAGTTTTCGTCCCGCTCGATCGCCCGCTGATAACAGGCGATCGCCTGGGTGATCTGTCCCTGTTTTAAAAGGGTATTTCCCAAGGCGAAATGGTCGGTGGCTTTCACTTTATCCGGTTCTAGGGAATAAGCTTCGTACAGGCAGCCCGCCACCTCCTCTTCTCGGCTCAATTGCCGCCACACTTTCGCCAAATTCCAATAAATGAGTGCAGATTGGGGGCAGAAATCTAACGCTTTATGATAGAATTGAATTGACTTCTGCCACTGCTTTTGATGGGCGTACAAACTTCCCAAATTAAGATAGATGTCCCCATCTTCCAACCCCAAAGCGATCGCCTTTTCATAAAAGCCTTGGGCGGCTTCGCGATGAACCTGAGCCTGTTCGATTTGCCCGAGAATTTTATAGGCTTCAGCCGCATCGGGTTTGATCTCCAAAGCCTGCTGACAGTTCGCCACCGCTTCGGGCAGATTTCCCAATTTGGCGGCTAGTTCCGCCCGTTGTAAATAGTCTTCAACCCCCAATTGTTCCGAAATTTGAAGGGTGACGGCAGTATTTTCCAGTTCATCCCCTATCCAAATATCAGATAATTGTTGATACCTTCCCTCTCGCCGAGGTTCGGAGGGCAAGGGGGGGGAAGATTGAGAAACCCCAGGTGTCTGCCGCAGGGGTAAATCTGGATTAGCCGATTTTAATTTGGAATTGCCCCGAAAACTCGCAAATAGACGTTGAAATACTCCACCCCAACCGCGATTTTTTGGGGGATTTGATGTTTTTAAAGAGCGCCGATTTGCCGATCGCATCATGGGTTTATAAGGGTGATGCCGCATCGAGCCAGTCGCTCGCAAAGTCAGATTTTCCTGATAGTCGGATGCGTCCCGACCCGAGTCTTTCTGGCGTTTCATCGCCTCACCTAAATGGCGATAAGTATCCTCGGAATTGGGATCGGATTCGATCGCGCGACAGTAGGACGAAATCGCCCGGGTTACTAGCCCCATTTCCATTAAATTGGTGGCGAGATTGAGGTGATCCTCTGCGGACACCTGTTCCGCATCCAAAGAATAGGCGTGATACCAACATTCCGTGGCTTCTTCCATTTGCCCCAACTGAGTCCAAGCCCGGGCGAGATTGCGGTAAGCAGGACCCAATTTCGGCTGTAGGGCGATCGCTTTTTGGTAGCAGGCAATCGCTTCTTGCCACTGTTTTTGTTGGGCGTAAACCGTTCCCAAATTGCTGAAAACTTCGGCGAAATTGGGCTGGAGTTGAATCGCTTTTGCATACCACCGTTTGGCTTCTTCCGCTCGTCCCTGAGCCTGTCGGACATTGCCCAATAATTTATAGGTTCGAGCCTCTGGACGCAGTGCGATCGCCCGCTGACAGGCTTGGATCACTTGCTCATATTGTCCTTGATTATACAGAGCTTCTGCCCCTTGAAGATAGATCTCCAAATCTCCGGTAGAAACCAGTAAACTATTGGGGGACGGATCGAGCGTCTTTTGAGGTGAATCCGGGATAAAATTGGGGCTTTCAATGGAGCTTTTATCTTCCTTTTTAACTGGCACTGATTGCTCATCCAGATTGTGGAACTGACTGGGGCTGAGAGCTTGAGAAACGGGAAACTTACGAATTGGTGAGTGTGTGAAAGACACCATAGTTTTAGGTTTGTTTATGCCGGCAATATTCATCATCTTTTCAAGAGAAGTTTGAGAAATCAGAACATCTTCAGTCAATGGGTTCGGATACATGAGTTGTCGGATGGGATAGCAGTCAAACTCTTCCCCTTTAATGTAATAGTGACGCAAGCCCAATTGCTGACTGATAACCCAGTAATAATGGCGGATATAGTGGGGAGAGACTAATTCAACAACCGTCGTCCCCGGCTGGCAAAACATCAGGTTCGTCAGCCCGCTGCCGTGGGGGGCGACGATCGCTTCGGCGTTGGCAAACAAGAGAGCCTGTTGTTCGACGCTCAAAGTTTCCAAAGTGACCGCAACGAACCCATATTTTTTCAGGCAGGCGATCGCTTCATTTTCATTGACAACTTGGCGATAGCTAGACTGATTTCGGCTGATATAAATTCGGGTGGGAAATTGAAAATTACCCCGGCAACTCGTCGATACAAACTGACGGCGATGAAAGGCTAAAGCCTGGGGCGACAGCCACCCCAACGCATCGGGAAAGGAGGGGACGATCAGCCGTTCCGCCCGGATGTGGGGATGGCGATCGCTTTCGATAATCTTTGCCAAAGGAATCCCCAAGGCTAAAAGGGTTTCTTTTTGAAAGGGAGCTCGATAGCTGTTAATTAAAAATCGGTCGATGCTGTCAACAGTATATCCTCGGTTTTGGAGGATGTCAAACCGAGGTAAAATATCCACCATCCAATGAAAGTAAACATTTCCCGACAACCCCGACAAAACCGCTACCGTTCCCCCGACGAACTCCGGTGGCGGAAGTTCCCCAATTTTTAATGTTTCGTGTACCGCATAATTCTGACAGTTGGGTAATTGACCCGGATAATTTCGCGATAATTCGGGTACGAAGCGATCGCCATCATCCCAAACTGCGATCGCGTTACACACCATCCAATCGTTCTTTTGGGGGGCGACCCAAATCCGCCCATTTTTGAATACTTTGGCTTCGCATTTCGGGAAAGTTTGAATGGATTTTTTATTCGGATTTAATCGATAAATTTGCGATCCGAGGTGGCGGGGCTCGAAGGATTTGAGAATTGCTTCCAGACAAGGGTGGCAATTCAAACCGTCACAGGCTGAGGCAGGGGGACTGTTTCGAGTCTCGATTCGGCTGGTTGCCAGTTCAATTTTTGTTTCAGTTTCCGATATTAATTCTCGACACTTTCTTCCCGCAATTTGATAAACCAGTCGGGCGGCAGTTTCTCTTCCCTGTTGACTGAGGCAGTATCCCAAACGGAGGTAAATTGCACTGGAATCGGGATGAACCAAAAGCGCTTTATGGTAGTGCGACTCACCTTTCCGAGGTTCGCCATATTCAACCAGAACATTGCCTAAGTGAAGGTGAATCTGGGCAAAATATTCCAAACTCTTCGTCAAATCATCTCGATTTTGTAGTGCCTCCAGAAAATTAGCACAGGCTTTTTTAGAGCGTTCCCACTCATCTTTTCCCGCCAAGCTTTTAGCCCAGTTACAATAATACTCGATCCACGGATTATCCGTCATTATTTCCAATTGCAGGTGCGCGATCGCTTCCTCCAATCGACCCAGTTCTATCAAGCTGTAACTGCGATGATAGCGGGCGAATTTTAAATCCGGTTTGAGTTGCAAAGCTCGTTCAAAATATTCCGCAGCTAACCGATGTTTTCCCAGGCGCTGCCACCCCCGACCCAAGTGATAATAACCCGCCGCATTGTCAGGTTCCAGGGCGATCAACTGTCGCCAGGGAACTATCGCTTTTTGGGGTTGTTCTGCAGCCAAAAAAGCTTGACCTAAATTTAGGTATAAAAACCATTCTTTGGGAGCTTGAAAAATGGCAGTTTGAAAAATTTTTACCGCCGCCTCAAACCGTCGTTCTTGAACCAGCACCCCCCCCAAATTATTGTAAGCGTCAACATCTAGCGGGTCGTCTGCGATCGCCTGTTTATAACTCCGAATCGCTGCGTCAACTTCGCCATAATCTTGGAGCGCGACTCCCAAATTGTAGTGTATCTTGGGAAGGTTTAAATTGTGTGCGATCGCCCGCCGATATTGAGAAATCGCCACCGCTAAATTGCCGAGCTTGTAGTGCAGCAACCCCAAATGATACCGAAGTTCCGGGCGTTCAGATTCCAGAGAAAGTGCCTGTCGATACAGAGATACCGCCTCTTCAAGTTGCCCATTTTCCTCGCAAATCGAACCCATCGCAACCAACCTGTCGGCGACTTGATGTTTGAGTTGAGACTCCGGGGCAATTGACATCAATTTATCATTCTTAAAAGATGGATTCAACCGAAAAAATCGATTCAACAAAATTGAAATTAGATAATTTCAAAATCATCGTCACTCAAATTCAGATTCGTACCCAACTGAGCGATTCGGGAAACATTCCCCAATTCGTCGATATAGTAAAATTGACCGCTATTCGCGTCGTAGATCAAGTTGGCGCCCTGAGTGGGGGTTTGACCAGGAACGAAGTTGCCAACCGTGGCAAATTCCCCCGGATCTAAACTGCCACCCAACGCACCGAAGACGGAATCAGCCAGTTGGATTGTGTCTTCATCGGGGTTGAAATCGGTGAGGGTATCGGCGTTTTCTTCCCCAAAATAAGTGAAAGCAAATGTGTCAGCCCCAAAACCTCCAGTTAGGGTGTCATTCCCTTTATCGCCGTAGATGAGATCATTTTCTTCACCCCCGACAACAAAATCGTTCCCCTGACCTCCGTACATTGTATTGTTACCGGTGCCACCATACACCGTATCCTCTCCTTCACCGCCCAGAATCAGGTCATCTCCATCACCCCCGATCAGGCTATCATTTCCCTTATCACCAAAGATGACATCGTTACCTTCTCCACCCACGACAGTATCATTATCCTGACCGGCATAAATGCTATCGTTCCCGGGACCGCCATCGATGAAATCATCGCCTTGGTTTCCAAAAATTAAGTCATCACCATCTTGCCCAAAAATGGTATCATTTCCCTGGCCGCCATAAATCGTATCCCGGCCAGAACCGCCCAGAATCAGATCATCACCTTTATCTCCAAACAAGAGATCGTCATCATCTCCACCATCAATCGTGTCATTGTCCTGGCCGCCATAAACGCTGTCTCGGCCGGGTCCGGCATCGATGAGATCTTCGCCTTGGTGGCCCTGAATAAAATCGTCGCCCTCCCCGCCAGCAATGGTATCATTGCCAAAATTCCCGGCTAGTTCGTCGTTATTATTCCCGCCGGTAAGATTGTCATTACCCGCTCCTCCGGCAAAGATATTCGGCTGTTCCGTAGCCCCCCGGAAGATCAAACTTCCGTCGGATAGTTGTTCAATTTGGGGTTCAGAAATTGGTTGTGACATAGTTGGGGATTGTCCTGATAGGAAGGGTTACTGATGATTGTTCGGGCGATCGGCACCTCAATGACATTCATTCCAACTGTTGGGATAGATGAAGGGATCGTTTTTAGAGCTTCAGAGCTGCATCATCTAACCCCGTCTCGAATTCAATGGATCGCGATTTGGCGGTCAGACACCAAACTACTCCTTTTATCCAGTCACAAGGTCACTTGTCCGGAACGGAACGAGAATTAATATCAGATCTTGTTCTTGTTTTGACCGGAAAATAAGAACCCCCAGGATTGGGGGTGTCGGGGACGAGAGCTTTTTTAAATGACTAAAGAATTGCTATAGAAATAGCGATCGCACGCATCCCATCCCCCAGGACGGATATACTTTCGGCATAAAAAAAATGCAGGGTTGGTAATAACCCTACATTTCAAATAATGGTCGATTATTTTTGGGAACCCGGGAATTGGGGCTCCCAAACCAAAATCAATGAAATAAAATTCCGGCCGAGAGTTATTAGACTCTAGAACAGCTCGAAATCGTTGGCGTCGATCTCTGGAGATCCCAAGAAAGTTGCGACTTCTGATCCGTTGAACAGCAGGACACCGGTGCTTTGAACGTACACCAAACCGCTTATGCCGTTTGCGTCTGCTTCTGTTTCAACAGTTTGGAAGCTGTTCAAGTTATATCCAGCAATGCTGCTCAGGGCGATCCGATCTTCACCGGCAACGAAGTCGGTGACGACATCGCCATCGGGGGTAGCAGTGAAGGCAAAGGTATCAGACCCGGCGCCACCAGTCATGACGTCGCTGCCCTTGTCTCCGGCGATGAAGTCGTTACCGTCTCCACCCTGGAGGTTATCATCGCCCTGACCACCATACAGGGTGTCGTTGCCGTCGCCACCTTGGAGAAGGTCGTTATCTTTTTCTCCAAATAGGATGTCGTTTCCTTCTCCGCCTTGGAGGACATCATCGCCGTCATTACCGCGAATGACATCGTCGCCGGCACCACCGACTAAGGTATCGTTACCCTTGTCGCCACCCATCTGATCGGCTCCGATGCCGCCGTAAACGAGGTCATTGCCCTGGCCGCCGTAGAGCAGGTCATTGCCATCTAAGCCAAAGATCGTATCGTTCTCTTGGTTGCCGTAGATCTCGTTGTCGCCCGTACCGCCAACGAGGGAGTCGTTTCCGGCTAAACCGTAGATCACCATGTTGGGGTTGTCACCCGCACTGATGTTATCGTCAACATCACCACCCTGTATTCTAACCGCGTCTGAAGTTCCTTGAATCCTGTTGGGCTGATTGGGTTGGCCGACAATAACCAGTCCGTTGGCTGTCAATATCGTTTGAAATTCGGTCGGGTCAGTTATCTGTGACATGAGTGCTCCTCACGAGTGTTGGACAATTGAACAATTTTCGACAATTGGGATTCTACAATAGGAGTCTGGATATGTGGTAGGTTGGTGAGTGATTTTGGCTAAATTGGGCTGAACTTTATCGGGCGACAAGCCAATTCTCACTTTATTTATCCGAAACAATATGAGCAATACCCGGAAGTCTTCTGCCTCGTTAGTTGAGGTTAAGACTAGCACAGTTTGTGAAGCTTAGAGGTAGGGTTTTTGCAGCCGTTATCGATCGCGAATGGTTATAGAGGATTCCTCCAAAATCAAGGTGAACCAAAAAATCATCACTAGCTTAACAGATCCTACCGAACCCTGGCAATAGCTCGAACACTTTCAATTCAACACTCCCCTAACACCTGATATATCAACCGTTCCAAACCGTCCATTTCGGGGGGGGACAAATTTTCCCTCGATCTGGAACTGATCGTTCCAACGATCCGTCTTGGCGTACCAATTGACCCATTTTGGAAATGGCCTGGAATCGATCGCGCGGAGGGATCTTTGGCTTTTGTAGCATGACGCAGGCCGTTCGGGAAAGGTTCCAAAATTTTTTTCCGATCTGCGATCGCCCCCTGACAATGCATTCCCACCTCGGTTTCATCGGGTATGGGAACCTTCCGACCGTTGAGCGATCGCCCCCGATCGGCTAAAATTCTCACGGGTAGCGGGACATCGCCCCCGTTTCATTTTCCGTCCCCCGCCCCCTCCGAGTATTCGCATCCCAACATCCACGACCCATGACCTCCATGACAGATCGGCATTCTCTCACACATCGGGTTTTTCCGAGTCACCCATTTAATCCACCCAAGTTTCGATTCCGAAAATGGCCGCGGCGGCTGGGCATCGGCCTGGTGGTCGCCCCCCTCGCCCTGGGCGCGATCGCCTCCCTTCCCCCAACCCCGAGAGCGATCGCGGCGGGACAAGCCACAGAACCCGGAACAGATGGGAACTCCGGACCCACATCCCACACCCCAACTTCCCAACACCTCGCCCAGGCCCCAATCCTCCACGTCGATCCCGCCCGGGGCATCGACAGCGCCGGTTCGACGGGTTCCGAAGCCGGTCCGTTCCGCAGCATCACCTACGCCCTGCAAAAGGCGACCCCCGGCACCGTGATCCAGTTAGCGCCAGGAACCTACAGCCAGGAGACAGGGGAAGCTTTCCCCATCACCCTCAAATCGGGGGTCACGCTCCGGGGCGACGCGGCTACCCACGGCCAAACCGTGGCGATCATCGGTGGGGGCAATTATGTCAGCCCCACCTTCGCCCGCCAAAATGTCGGCATCCGCACCCTCGGCGACAGCCAAATTGTCGGCGTCACCCTCACCAACCCCAACACCCGGGGGACGGCGCTGTGGGTAGAAGATTCCAACCCCACCGTCACCAACTCCACCTTTGTCAATAGCAAGCGGGACGGCATTTTCATCAGCGCCGAGGGCAACCCCCAAATTCTCGACAACCTCTTTTCCCAA
This sequence comes from Limnospira sp., assembly GCA_050045915.1. GTDB lineage: Bacteria > Cyanobacteriota > Cyanobacteriia > Cyanobacteriales > Microcoleaceae > Limnospira. The sequence continues at coordinate 36,369 of JBNGCR010000022.1, read as the reverse complement.
AACGAAGGCAATGGAATCTCCGTGGCGCGGACGGGCCGGGGGATGATTCGGGGCAACCTGTTCCAAAATACCGGCTTCGGCATTTCCGTCAACGACGAAGCCTCCCCCGAAATCCTGGAAAACCGGATCGTGGAAAACCGGGACGGGGTGGTGGTGTCCCACTCCGCGCAGCCGATATTGCGAAATAACCTGATCGAAAATAACAGCCGGGATGGCCTCGTCGCGATCGCCCAGGCCCAACCTGACCTGGGGACGGCGGACGATCCCGGTGGCAACGCGATCCGCAACAACGATCGCTACGACCTCTACAACGCCACCCGAGGTTACACCATTTCGGCGATCGGCAATGAAATTGACGAATCTCGCATTTCCGGTGCGGTGGAATTTGTGGCCGCGGCGGTCGTTCCCCCGGATGTGAGCATCGAACTCGGCGCCATCTCCGACCTGCGGGGACATTGGGCGCAATCTTATATCGAAGCGTTGGTCGCCCAGGGCATCATGTCGGGATTTGAGGACGGTTCCTTCCGCCCCGACGAACCCGTGACCCGCGTCCAATTTGCCGCGATCGTCCGCAACGCTTTCTCCCCCGCCCCCCAGCAGCCGCCGGGGGAATTTACCGACGTTTCCGGCGACTTTTGGGGATATGAAGCGATTCAAACCGCCTATCGGGCCGGGTTCCTGTCCGGATACCCCGACGGCCAGTTTCGCCCAAACGAACCCATCACCCGCATTCAGGGAATTGTCGGTCTGGCCCAAGGACTCAGCTACCGCTCTGAAAATGCCGATGTTGTCTCTATTTACCAAGATGCAACTGATATCCCCAATTGGGCATTATCCGCAGTGGCGGGAGCTACGGTTCAAAATTTGGTGGTGAACCATCCCAACCCCAAGCAGTTGAACCCCAACCGCATTGCCACTCGGGCAGAAGTTGCCGCCTTCGTCTACCAAGCCTTGGTCCAAGCCGGGAGAGTTCAGGCGATCGAATCCCCCTACTTATTAAATTGGGGGGTCGGGAGCAACTGACAATTAATTATCAATTCAGCCACGAGCCAGCCTCCCCGTCTGGGAAAGCTGGCCGTGGGATGGATTCTATTATGGTTAGGGTCTTTATTCGGCTGACCCCAATTGAACATCGTAAATGGGCGTTTATAGTTAGGGTCTTTATTCGGCTGACCCCAATTGATCCTTGTACTGTATTGTTGCAGGGATCATGACACAACCCAATGTTTCGTAATATTTTCTTTATTTTCGTTTCTTTGCGAGATGTTTACCTTTGTCTAGCGATGTGAAGTTATGTTAATCGGGCGGGGACGATCGCGACTCCAGGCGAAACAGCCCGATCATGAGGGCCACAACGCCCACCTGGAGGGCAAAGTTGGGGAGGGCGGAGGCGACGTCCCGGCCCGCGATCAGTTTGGAGAGGAAGACAACGGCTCCAATGAAGCCCGAGGCCCCGAAGGAAATGTAAATAAATTTTCGCAATCCCCGATAGGGCGCCTTGGCTTCGGCCCTGAGGCGATCGTAAATTTCGGGGTCGAGATTTTTAGGATTGCGGCGATCGCGTTTGGGATCGGACATAACGGCAATGCAATTTGAGCTGGGTAGATTTAGCCATTGTATGGCGCCGGGAGTGGGGAATCGGGAATTTTTGACTCTCCCCAGGCCCCCACACCCGATACGCAGCGCCATAATTATCAATTATCAATTATTAATTGTCACCGCAGCAGCAAAATCACCGTCTGCAGCGATCCGACAATGACCCCGAGGACACCGCCCAAATTAACGATCGCCTGCAACTCACTTTTGACGATCCCATTCACCGCCACCTCCAACTGTTGGGGGGAGGTACTCATAATCCGTTCGACAATCACCCCATCCAGGTTGACAATCGGAATCGCCTTGGCAACCAAATTTTCCAAATCCTTCTCCAGATAGCGCTCCAACACCAACGCCAACTCCTGGCTGACCATTCCCAGAGAATCGTTGAGAACCGGAGAATTTTGGAGCCGCTTCAAAATCAGCGCCGAAACCCTTTCCCAGTCGATGGATTGGGTCAACCCCTGGATCAGGTCGATGCCCTGGGTCTGGAGGTAGTCCCGCACCGTATCCCGCATGGTTTTCCGCAACTGTCGCACCGTCGAGAGGGGCAAATTTGCTCCGGACAAATTCTGCAACCATTCTTGCAGGCGTTCCCGAGCTCCCAGAGACATCAACAATTGCGCCAGACGCCGGTTGGTTTCTTCCTTCTCGTCCAGGCAAAAAGTCCGCAGGCGGGTGAGGGTACTCCGCAGGCCGAACAGGTTGGCAACCACCCAATAGGTGCCCGTGGTTTGCTCCCGAAATCCTTCGTCGATGATGGAAATGTTGCGGTCGGTGAGGAAGTCGATCAAGGCCTGTCGCAGGACTTCCGGGGGAATCACCCGCTCTAAGAGCCACTCCGAGAGTTGTCGCGCCTGTCGGTCGCTGAGTTGAAATTCCAACATGACGCGATCGAAGATTTGGTTGAGTTGGGGTTCCAAAAAATCTTCCCGGCGGGCCAGTACCCGCAACACCCGAGGCAGGGACTCCCCCAAAAAATCCCGCAGGATTCCCGCCAGGATTTTGGCGGTTTTTTGTTCGGTATCGGCCTTAACCTGAGCCAGGGCCAGTTGCAGCAACCACAGGATGGTCGCCTCGATACGTTCGGTTTTCAACAGGCGGCGGGCGATGTTTTGCAGTTCTTCCGGGGTGAGGAGGGACTGCAGGATCGTGTCGGACACCCGCTGCGCCAGACGTTCTTGGTTGCGGGGGATGAGGCCGGGGGTGAAGGGAAGTCGCCGTCCCGCGACCTTGACCGCTTTGTAGGGGCGGAACAGCATTTTGATCGCCAGGTCATTGGTGAAGTAGCCGATAATGCCCCCCAAAACTGGGGGGACGATAAAAATCGACACGTCTGACAGATTGACCATGTATAGTAATGAGCGATCGCGTGTTGGCAGTTGGGTGAGGCTCCTGGAGGCAGAGGAAGCAGAGGAGCAGAGGAAGCGGAGGAAGAAATAATGCCCCCTATTCCCTATTCCCTATTCCCTATTCCCTATTCCCTATTCCCCACACCCTACAGTGACGACCAATACTCCCATCATACCGCCCGCGATGGTATAGTGTTTTGCCCGGGCGAAACCTACGTTTCGGGCGATCGCGACCTGTTCGGGACCGGTGGGGAATTTTTCCAGGCTGGGGTTGAGGTAGGCGTACTCGGCTTGGAATCCGAAGGAACGGGCGGTCGGGACGACGATGGTATCGAGATACCACCGCTGGAACTGTTGCCATCCCGTTTGTCCGGGGCGGTGGAAGTCCAAAATAGCCGCAGCGGCGCCGGGTTTGAGGACGCGGCGGAGTTCGGCGAGGCTGCGGGGGATATCGGCCACATTTCGCAGGCCGTAGCCCATCGTGGCGCAGTCGAAGCTGTCGTCGGGAAAGGGCAGGTCGAGGACATCCGCTTCCACCCAGGTGATGGGGGCTGTGGGGATGGTGAAGGGGAGTTTGCGATCGCGGGCTACAGCCAAAAGTTGGCGGGAAAAATCGACGCCCACCGCTTCTCCGGAACGGCCGATCGCCTGGGCCAGTAACCGCGTCAGATCGCCGCTCCCGCAGCACAGATCCAAGCCCCGAGCGCCGGGACTCGCCCCGCTCCATTTCACGGCCATCTGTTTCCAGATCCGGTGGCTGCCCAGGCTCAACCAATCGTTCATGCGATCGTAGACGGGGGCGATGCGGTCGAACAGATCGCGGACCTGTTCGGAGTTGCCGACTTCGATTTTTCCCTTGTCTTGAACCATAATTATTGGAGTCGATGCAGGTGAGATAGAACCAGCGCCATTTCCTGGGTGACGAGGCTGACCGTATCCAGGTCGTCGGGGGAGAGTTGGCAGGGTTTTTGCCACTGTAGGGACAACATACCCACGATCTCGTCGCGCTCGACGACGGGGGAACAGAGGTGGGCCTGGATGTTGGCGGTTTTGTAGCGATCGCACTCGGCTAGGTCGGAGTGGGCGGGAATGTTGACTTCGCACTGTAGGGTGCGGGTGGCGACCGCTTGGTCGGCGATCGGATCGTCCCTCAGCCAATTGTCCGTGTCCGTAAGGATGCCGTATGCCCCCACGGGAGAGTCCGAGTCATCCGCCGCGATCGATTGCACGAGCACCCCATCCGCCGCGATCGCCTCTCCGACGGCCTGGGCGATCGCCGTTAGCGTCTCTCCCATCGCCGTCGCCTTCAGGCTCAGATCCATGATAGTCGCCAGCAATCGGGTTTGATTTAGGGCCCGGTGAAGTTCCTCAGTCCGCTGCTTGAGGAGTTCGTAAGTTTCTGCAGCCCGCTGGACGACGGTTTTCAGTTCGTTGGGGTCCCAGGGCTTGGTAATATACTTGTAGACCTGGCCGGAATTGATCGCGTCCACCAAATCTTCGATGTCGGTGAACCCCGTCAAAATGATCCGAACCGTATTCGGGAACTGCGGCACGGTTTTGCTGAGAAACTCCGTCCCCTTCATTTCGGGCATCCGCTGGTCTGAGATGATCACCGCCACCTCCCCCTCCGCCGCCAAGATCTCCAGGGCTCGCTTTCCACTCTCAGCTTTAAAAACGCTAAAATCGCGCCGAAATGTGCGGTAAAGCAAATCCAGATTGTCTGGCTCGTCGTCTACCACCAGCATTTTCGGTTTTTTGGGTCGTTTGGTACTCATTAACTGGCGCTTTATACTTTCGAGGTCTGGATTATCCAATTCCATATTATTGTTATATTATGAGCGATTCATCCTTTGCGATACCCAAACCGCTCTTACCCAAACAACTCGCGCTCGGGCAGACCGTGAAAGCTTGGGTCGTACCGGGCCGGAACCTGGATGTCGTCAAACTCCGGCTCCCGATGAAGCAAGAATCCCCGCCCGGGGGAGGGCGGGGAGTGTCCATTCAGCCGGCAGCGAACAGGAACAAACTGCCCACGGTCAATCCGAGGGCTATGAGGGCAACCCACAGGAATTGATTGTCCTTGGTGTTCACTTGGCTCAGATCGGGCGGTTCTTCTGCCGTTTTTTGGGTTTCAGATCGAGAAGGCGAAGCCCCTCCCGATTTGGCGTTGGCCACCGCAAAATTTTTCCCGTCGGCATCGATATCGCTCAGATCGGGAATTTCGACGAGTCCTTCCGAGTCCGGGCTGAGTTTGGGGGCTTCCAGAATTTCGAGCAGGCGGCGGGACTGTTTTCGGGTTTCCCAACTCGGGTGGAACTTCAGGGAGCGGCACAGGGCGATCGCATCCTGCCGATCGCCCGCCGCATCGTAGGCCGTCGCCAGCCAAAGTTGCACCTCCCCCCCTAGCCGGGAAGCCGTTTCCACGCGATCGCGGGCCGTCTCCAAATGTCGCACCGACTGGCGGTATCGCCCTTGCTCGAATGCAATTTTTCCGGATTGGAATTCGGTCAAGATCAGATCTAATTCTGGTGAACTCACGAGACTCAATATTTGGCGTACAACGTTTCATGCATAGGTGCGGATTTGACGAATCGCACTAAAATTCATCGTAATTATCGGGGACATCACCCGCTTCATTGTCCCGGCGAGAACCCAACAGATCCAGATCATCGACCGAAATCACCGGACTCGAACGCTCGGCTCCGGTATTGCGATCGGACCATGTATCAATCTTCAATTGCCCTTTCACCCCGATCAGACTTCCCTTGCGGACATAATTCGAGGCAATTTCAGCCGTCTTGCCCCACAATTCCAGATTGAACCAATCGGGTTTATCCGTTTTGCGACTCCGGCGATCGACGGCTAAACTCAACCGACATTTCACCGTCCCCGACTCAAAATATTTGACGTCCGGATCGCTGCCCACCCGTCCCACGAGCGTCACCACATTCAAACTCATCTGATACCTCCAATCTGTCTCAATCCCAATTTTACGGGCGATCGCACCGTTTATTTTATCAAAAGCAGAGTTGGGAGTGTAGGAATTGTAGGGGCGCAAGGCTTGCGCCCTAATTTGATATTTCAGATTTCCCCAAATCAACTCAACATCCCGGCCACACACGCGGTCATAAAACAGGCCAGGGAACCCGCCACCATCGCCCGAACGCCCAGTCGGGCCAGTTCGGGTTGTCGTTCCGGGGCCATGCCGGAGATGCCGCCAATTTGGACGGCGATCGATCCGATGTTGGAAAAGCCGCACAGGGCGTAGGTGGAGATTAAAATAGCTCTCGGGGAGAGTGTCGGGCTGGCTCCCGGGTGATCAGCATTTTCGATCAATTGTTGGAGATCCAAATAGGCGATAAATTCATTTAAAATCGTCTTTTTACCCAGTAATATACCGACCTGGCGACAGTCCGCCCAGGGTACTCCCATCAGCCAAGCGACGGGGGCGAATAAGAATGAAAACATCCATTCCAATGACAATTGCGGAACCCCGATTCCGGTTCCGACCCATCCCAAAATGCCATTCGCCAAGGCCAATAATCCCAAAAATGCGATCAGCATCGCCGCCACATTTAAGGCGAGTTTCATCCCCTCCGTCGCGCCGGTTGCCGCCGCATCGATCGCATTTGCCGAGGTGGGTTTGACTTCGATTTTCACCTGTCCCGCCGTGGGGGAAACTTCGGTTTCCGGATAAAAGACTTTGGAAATGGCGAGGGCGGCGGGGGCGGACATCACCGAGGCGGCGATCAGGTGTTCGGCGGGGACTCCGAAGGAAATGTAAGCGGCCAAAACGCCCCCGGCGACGGTGGCGAATCCCCCGGTCATGACGGCGTGGAGTTCCGATCGCGTCATGGTAGAAATGTAGGGTTTGATCAAGAGTGGGGCTTCGGTTTGGCCGACGAAAATATTGGCGGAACAGGAGAGGGTTTCCGAACCGGAAGTTTTCATGGTTCGCACCATCACCACGGCTACCCATTCCACCACGCGCTGCAAAATTCCGTAGTGATACAGGATGGTAATAAATGCGGAAAAAAAGATGATGGTTGGCAGGACTTTGAAGGCGATAAAATGTTCCTCGAAAACTTCCCCGAAAACGAATTTCGCCCCGGCATCGGAAAAATTGAGAAATTGGGTAACGACATCGCCTAGGGCTTTAAAAAGAGCCAATCCGAGGGGAATTTTTAATATAAAAATTGCCAATAAAATTTGCAGGGCGATCCCCCACAGTACCGGACGCCACCGCACCGCCTTGCGATCGACGGAAAAGAGGTAAGCCAATCCCACGAAAACCACGAGTCCGAATGCCGAAATTGCCCGTTCCATGTGTTATTGCGCTGCACGCAGGTAATCGGTAATAGGGAATAGGGAATAGGGAATAGGGAATCATCTTGAGATGGGTGTTAACCACTTGATCAATTGAGTCTGACCCCCATCATCGCGTTTTCATCTCCACCCACTCGACCACCCCATCAGCCAACGTCGCCGCCAATTTCCGCTGTTCCACCGGATCGACGATCCATTCAAACTCTTCGGGATTGATCATAAATCCCAATTCTAACAATAGAGAAGGGGTCACCGACGGACGGGTGAGGGCGAGGTTATTCCAGAACACCCCGTAGGACGGGCGATCCAATTTTTCCACCAAATAATTGTGGAGAAATACGGCTAAACTGTGGGCTTGGGGGTGATACCAAAACATCCCGACTCCCTTGGTGGCGATCGCATCTCCATTATCCGGCAAAGCATTATAATGAACCGAAAGGGACAGATCCGGCTCCTGTTCTTCGATCATTTCCACCCGATCCTGCGGCCACAAATCTTCCTCAGCTTTGCGGGTCATAAATACCGTCGCCCCCCGCTGGATCAGTTCCGCCTGTAATAAATAAGACACCACCAAATTCACGTCTTTTTCGGGATAACCCGTCGGCCCCCTCGCCCCCAAATCGTTCTCGCTGCCGTGTCCGGGGTCGATCAAAATTTTCATTCCGGCTAGGGGTTTTTCCCGGCGGATGGGGGCGAGAATTCCCTCGACTTCCGCTTCGCTTCCCACTTCCGGGGGGTGTTTGAGGGACAAGACTAACGTCGTCTCCTCGTAGCGGACTTTGTAGCCCCACTGCTGGGGGGTTTTGAAGTGGAAGGTGTACTGGACGGCTTCCCGGGATTCTCCCATCGGCGACAGAACGGGTTTCCAGTCCATCCGTTCGATCAGGGGGCTGTCGTCGAAGCGGATGGTGTCGGTTTGGGCGGTGGTATTGTACAGGGTGAGGGTGAGGGTGCGATCGCCCTGTTCGACTTCGATGGGCACCCGCACCTGGAGGGGAAAGTAGACCTCCGTCCACTCCCCGACCTGGCGGGCTGCGGCGCTGCGAATTACCGAATTGGGGGGAATCGGTTCGGTGACGATGCGGGTTTCGTCGGCTTTAATCCAACCGCCGTAGTCCAGGCGGAGATAGTCCCCCTCCCGTCCGGTGATGCGGGCGCGGGTTCCTTTGGGAAGGGGGGTGAGGCGGGAATAGGTGGTGCTCGGTCCGGTGCGGGCGACACCCTGATCGGCGGTGACTTCGGCGACTTCAAATTGGGTGGGGGAGAGCACGGACACGGTTCCGGGGGCGGTTTGGGTGACGGTTTCCCCGCCGAGGGTGAGTCGATATTCGGGCTGTCCCCAGGCGATCGCGTTTTCGGCAAAATCGGTATCGGGGGAAATGGTCGCGCATCCCCGATACCGTCCGGCGAGTGGGGCAACGGGTTGATTATTTCCCGTGAGGACGGCTTTGTTGTCGGGAAGTTCCGGAAGTTCGGTTTCTCCAAATAGGGGGATGGTTTGGCCGGCCAGGGAGACGGAAACTTCGGCGTTCGGGGGTGCGATCGCGCCGAAACAGAGGATTTCCCCGGGAAGTCGGGCGATATGGGTTGCGGGTGTCAAAGATTCGGGGACGAAGGCCACGCCGTCGGGCACGGGGGGTTGGTTGGACAGGCGGGTGATGGTGCGCCGAATTTCGCTGTCGCCGTGGCGGAGGATCAATTCATTTTTCCCCAGTTCGAGGGGGAAGGTGGGGGCGAAATGTCCCCCGGGGCTGCGGTCGATCGCCTCCCCGTTGATCAGAACTTCGCCGTCGGGGGCGGCGCTTCCGATCAGGAAGATGCGATCGGACGCGGTTTTGTGTCCCTCGGGGGGATAGGCGAGAAATAATGGTTGTTCGGCCTGCGCCGGGGCGATGGCGATCCAACTGAGTGCAGCCAATCCCAATATCTGTTTCATCACCGATCCCAAAACTTGTATCCTCCAGGATCGGATTATAGTTGATTTCGATCGCGGAAAGGTTGATGGCGTTTTTCGCCCCGGCGATATGCGGGGTTGGCGGTTCGTCGGGTGTAACTGATGAGATTTAAAACCGTCCGCGCCGGCATCAGAAGCCGCGATCGCTCACCGGGTGGACGGTCGGGTGGGGGGTACTTTCAAGCAACACCCGAATTGCGACACCCCCCGGGTCAGCGTCGGGTAGTTCACGCAATGGGTTGGGCGTAGAATGAAATCCCTTGGCCGATAAAATTCGGCAGACTGTCGGCAAAAGAAGCTTGAACCGGATCGATGGTATAAAAATGGCCGTTGGTACCCAAATTAAAAGCCCGATATACCGGTAATGTTCCGGGTACCTGAGTGGCATAAACTTGGATGGGGGTGGCCGGATTATCCAGCGTCCACTCTTGCAGGGTTTCTACAAAAGCGATTTCTCCCGGATTGCTGGCGTAGAAAAATCCACCCTGTTGGTTTTGATAACGTTGCAGGGTCGTATCTCCCCCCGACAGGAATTCAAACCCTTCGTTAGTATACCGTTGCGGGTTGCTAGCGAATTGATTTTTTTCAAAGTCGTCGGCGGTGAAAATGTGGCCTCCCGCCTGGGAATCCCAGAACCGAGCCACCCCCGTCAGCGGATCGACTTCTTCTTCAAAATCGTTGGGTCCCAAAATGCCCCCGTCCGCCACAGTTAAAGGGTTTAAATTGCCAAAATTGACGCTGGCCGCCAACTGATAATTTTGGGGCAATTGTCCGGTCGGAGGAAAGATACTGTTGTTGGGAAGGGGTTCGTAACTGGTTACCCGAATTAAATAGCGGGACGTTCCATCGGCTGTCAGGGTACTCGGTGCGCCCAAAAAGGTTCCGAATTCCACGGCTCCCGTCGAAATGGTCGCATTTCGATTCCCCAAAGCGCGATCGTCGTTGGTGGCAATGGGAGCTTGATTGGGGAGGGGAGCGGTATCGTCGGGATTCAATTGATAGACTTGCAGGATCGGGTCGTATTGGGTCGTATCAAATGCATCTAGCGTAATGGAAACACTGGTATTTGGAAATGTGGGTTGGATGATGTAATCGTCGTAGCGTGTGATCTGCGCCGGATTGGCGGGAGACAGAGTAGACGGGTCGGTTGAACTTAATTGTTCCCGGATAACTTGAGCATTTGTCATGTTGTCAAATCCCTTATTTGTGTTGCTTGTGTTCCGATAGTTTGACCGGGTTATTCTGTCACCTATCTTTTACAGGGAAAGGCGATCGAGTGAACCAACTGTTCAAAATCCCGCTTGGTAAACACCCTTTTTATCAAAGTTTAAATGGGTGCTTTGTGGTGGGTCGTAGCGACTTTCTGCCCGGAGGGACAGGGGGTTCGATCGCGGGCTATTATGCCCCGAAGCCCATCCTTATTTTTTGTCCGGAAAATCGCCCACTCAATAGGGTAACTTTAAAATAGCATTTCGTCACGCGATCGCGGCCGATCGAGAAATGTAGCTCCGGTTCTGGGTCGGAATCGGTGGAAAATTGGCATTTTCCCCGATTCATTCCGAGGGGTCAGGCGGACACCAGAAGTTGCGATCGCAGCCGTCCGATCAACTCGCCCAACCCGTCCGGATTCAGGCGGTAACTGAGGGGGTGGGCGATGAGGTGGGCGGTACTTTCAAAGAGCACCTTAATTTCCACCAAGCCATTTTGCTCCAGGGTGCGGCCGGTGGAAACCAAATCCACGATCGCTTCTGACATTCCCGTGATTGGCCCCAATTCCACGGATCCGTAAAGCGGTATAATTTCTACGGGTAAATCAATACTGTCGAAATATTCGCCGGCACAGTGTACGAACTTAGATGCGACGCGGCTGTGGGGTGGCAGTTCCACGGGACGGCGATAGGAACTCGACTGTTTCACCGCCACCGACATCCGACAGTGGCCGAATTTGAGATCGACGAGACGGGCGACCTGGGGTTGTTTTTCTCGCAAAACGTCGTCGCCGACAATTCCCAACTGTGCCTGACCGTATTCAACATATACGGGGACATCCTGGGCCCGCACGAGCAACCCCCGGGCGGTTCGGGTGGGATCTTCGATCTGAAGCTGGCGGTTCGCCGAGTCGAGAAAGGCGCTAAAATCGAGTCCGACGGACTTGAGCAATTGAATGCTGTCTTTGAGCAATGCGCCTTTGGGAAGTGCAACCGTAATCATAAAGCGGAAGAAAGAACTAGGGAATACAACCTCGGAAACGGGTAAATCGGCGATCGACAATCACCCTTCTCCGATTCTGTTCGCGATCGGCAATTGTGAACGCTCAATCCAAACACTGACACTATGACCCAGCTTACCCTGGTTATCGGCAATAAAAATTATTCGTCTTGGTCTTTGCGGGCCTGGTTGGCGATGAAACAGGCCGGACTGACCTTTTCAGAGATCCGGATTCCGTTGGATACCCCCACCTCTCACCAGGACATCCGCCGCTATTCTCCCTCGGGACAGGTTCCCGTCCTCCTCGACGGCGACCTGACGGTGTGGGAGTCCCTGGCCATTTGCGAGTACGTCGCCGAAGTCTTCGCGCCGGGATTGTGGCCCGAAGATCGGCGGGAACGGGCGATCGCGCGCTCGATCGCCCACGAAATGCACGGGGACTTCATCAACCTGCGCCAAAAAATGCCGATGGACTGCCGTGCCCGCTACCCGGGGGAGGGGATGAAGCCGGAATTGCGGGCGGAAATCGATCGCATCACGTCCATATTGCGAGAGTGCCGCACCCAATTCGGGGCGGATGGAGATTTCCTGTTCGGGAAATTTACCGTCGCCGACGCCATGTTCGCCCCGGTGGTGTCCCGGTTCATCACCTACGATGTCAAGTTGGGGGAGATTGAGGCGGCCTACGCGCAGGCGATCGTTTCTCTCCCGGCTATGCAAGACTGGCTGGAGGCGGCGGCCAACGAAGTGGAACACATTGATACATTCTTCTAACAGTTGATTGATGCGGATTCTTCTTGTCGATGACGAAGTGGAATTGACCGATTCCCTCAACCGAGCCCTGAGTCGGGAGGGGTACGCGGTGGATGTGGCCTACGACGGCGCGGCGGGGGACGCCCTGGCCACCCGGAATTCCTACGATTTGCTGATTCTGGATTGGATGTTGCCCCACCAGTCAGGGTTGGAGATCTGTCAGGGGTTGCGATCGCGCCAAAACCGCACCCCGATCCTGTTCCTGACGGCTAAGGACACCCTCGACGACCGCGTGGGAGGGTTGGATGCCGGGGCGGACGACTACCTGATGAAACCCTTTGAATTGCGGGAGTTGCTGGCCCGGGTGCGGGCGCTGCTGCGCCGCCCCCCCATCGCGGATGCGGCGAATCCAGACCGCCTGCGGGTGGCGGATCTGGAGTTGGACTGCGAGGGACAACTGGCCTATCGGGGCAACCGGGCGATCGAACTCTCGGAAAAGGAAAGCCGCCTCCTGGAATACCTGATGCGCCACCCCGGCCAACTCCTCACCCACGGGGAAATTCACCGCCACCTGTGGGGGGAAACGGACAAACCTAGCAGCAACGTCCTGGCGGCGCAAATCCGCCTCCTGCGGCGAAAAATTGAGATTTCCGGCGAAGTCCCCCTTATCCATACGGTCTACGGGAAGGGATACCGCTTTGGGGAATAATTAATAATTAATCATTACTTTTGTTCGGGGTGGGATGCTCCCGGCGACTCCGCCCCCATTTGATTGATTGCGGCGATCATTTGGTACAGGCGCCCGACATCCCGCTGGTTGAAATAAAAGACTAGGCGGGGGAGGTGTTCGGTTTCGTCGCCGTACTCCTGGGGGAGGGCCTTGCTTTTTTCGATCCGCCCCTTGACTAAAATATCGCCAAATTGTCCATTGAGATGTTCCACCTGTTCCTCCGTCAGTTCGGAGTTGAGGTGGATGACGAAGCGATCGCCGACGTAGCGGCTGGAGTGGTAAACTCGGTAAAAGTCGGCGATCGCGCGACAGCCCTCGTCTACGTTGTCGGTGAGGGTGTAGATGCTCGGGTCGTCCGCAGAAATGAGCCCCCGCTTCAATAGCTGCTTTTCGACAAATTCTTTCCAGTCGTACCAATAATCTCCCCCGGGGCGATCGATTAAAATCAGGGGGGCCGGCCCGAATTTGCCGGTTTGGGCCAGGGTCAGACACTCGAAGGTTTCGTCCAAAGTCCCGAAGCCGCCGGGAAACATCGCCAAAGCGTCGCTCTCCCGCAGGAAAAACAGTTTCCGGGTGAAAAAATATTTGAAATCGATCAGCTTGGAATCTCCCTCGATGTGGGGGTTGGAGAACTGCTCGAAGGGAAGCTGGATGTTCAAGCCGAACGATCGCGCGGCCCCGGCCCCCTCATTTCCGGCCTGCATGATCCCGCCCCCGGCTCCGGTGAGCACCATGAACCCCAGTTCGGTGACGCGGTGGGCAAATTCCACCGCCAGTTGATATTCCCCAGCCTCCGGCGGGGTTCTCGCCGACCCGAAGATGCAGATTTTGCGAATGTGGCGGTAAGGGTAGAAGACCTGAAACCCCCGCTCCATATCCAACAGGGAGGCCGAGAGGATCTTCCAATCCAGGGTTTCAAATTCCGAGCCGGCCATCCGCACCAGACTCGACAGGGAGCGCGAGATCCATTTTTCGTGTTTTAAATGGGGGAGCTCGTCGATGAGTTGGGCGATATCGGCTTGCAGGGACGCGATCGCATCACGGATTCCGGAAGGATTCATAAAATGGAGAAGCGGACAACAATACGCCTCAGATTTGAGCTTCTAAGGCGTGACATCTCAACGATCTCAGTGGGAAATCGGAGGTCTGAGCCTTTGAACAGGAACCCAGACATCCTCAGCGTGAAGAACCCGGCACTCACCTTCGATCGGTTGAGCGGGTTGGCGACAACGGTACACTGACCCTTCATCGAAACACTCGGGGATTTCTCTCCGGGTCGAGACAGACTGACGGTTTGTCGGTTTCCCCTGAAATGGGGTTTGCGAACCCAAATTTGGGGTGATTTTCAGTCGCCACTCTTTTCGAGGTGCTTTTCGAGGGTTGAAGCCAGGGTATTTTTGGGAACTGCACCGACCACCATATCAACCCGCTTACCCCCCTTGAAGATCATCAGGGTGGGAATGCTGCGAATTCCGTATTGACTCGCAACGCTGGGATTCTCGTCAGTGTTGAGCTTGACCACTTTCACTTTGCCGTCATAATGATCTGCGATTTCTTCAACCACAGGCGCGACCATGCGACACGGCCCGCACCACGGTGCCCAGAAATCGACGAGAACGGGAACCTCGCTATCGAGTACGTCCTGTTTAAAGCTGGTATCGGTAACTTCAGCTACGGTTGTTGACATACCTTGCATTCCTTAATTACATCCTACATCCTTGAGACGTTGATTCAGGGAATGGCAGACGAACCACGGTTACCTGAGCTCAACTGCTCTCAAGCCCGTCAGCTCCGGGGTTCGCAACCCGTCCCTGGTGAGGGAACCAGTTGACCGCGACCCGCAGATGTGAAAGATCTCGAATCATCCCCGTGGGGACTTGCAGATCCTCCACCCGAACTGACAATGGTGCTTCGCCAATGCGTTTCCGGCTTTGTTCAGCCTGGGGACAGGCTATCATCTAACGCTCAGGAATTCTCACCTAAACTGATTCTACCATCAAACCGACAGGGAACACGGGGGCGACATTTTCTTCTTAGAGGAATGGGGGGGGCGGAGCGACAGGAGTGGAATTGGCCAATTTTCCCGATCGCGTCGATTTTCCCGCGCCAACAGAGATCGAGAAGCTCAAATCCACCGCGTCGCAGGCGATCGCGCTTCATTTTTAGCTGGGGGCTTGCCAGATGTGGTGAGATTTGCCTATGCTATAGGGCAGATTGGTCGTTGAGTCCCGGAACAGCCGTTCCGGAAAGACAAAGAAACCGCCCGAACGAGAAGTCCAGGCGGAGTGTGGTGTGAGGAGTGAACGGAAACATAAGTCTCCGCTGTTTCTATTCTGACATTTTCTGTCCGATAATTCCAGGGGTGACACCAATCTTTACGACGGCTTAACAAGCTGGCTGTCATTTTTGCGCGTCCGAACCACCGTCACGATTGGGTTTGGGCGATCGCGAGAGTCGCCGAGATTTATTTGCCCATCCCCAGTTGTTGGGCTTTTTGATAGACTTTGCCCTCCGTCAACAGGGACGGGGCGATCACGACTTCCACCTGCTGCATTTCTTTGAGGGTCTTCGCCCCCAAGGTTCCCATGCTGGTTTGCAGCGCCCCAAGGAGGTTGTGGGTGCCGTCGTCTAACTGGGCTGGACCCCGGAGAATTTGCTCCAGGGTTCCCGTGCTGCCCACCTGAATGCGGGTTCCCCGGGGCAGTACGGGACTCGGCGTCGCCATGCCCCAGTGAAATCCGCCACCGGGGGCCTCTGCAGCCCGGGCGAAGGGGGAACCGATCATCACGCCGTCGGCACCGCAGGCGATACACTTGCAGATATCCCCACCCGTGATCAAACCGCCGTCCGCGATGATAGAAACGTAGCGTCCGGTTTCTTTGTAGAACTCATCCCGGGCCGCCGCGCAGTCCGCCACTGCCGTCGCCTGGGGGACACCCACGCCTAACACGCCGCGGGAGGTGCAGGCCGCCCCGGGTCCGATGCCGACCAACACCCCGGCCGCGCCGGCTTTCATCAAATTCAAGGCGACTTCGTAGGTGACGCAGTTGCCCAAAATCACGGGGACGGGCATCTCTTGGCAAAATTGCGCCAAATCCAGGGGAGTCACCGACTCGGGGGACAGAAACGCCGTGGAGACGACGGTGGCTTGGACGAAAAACAGATCCGCCCCGGCTTCGGCGACGGCGGAACCGTACCGACTCGCCCCGGCGGGGGTGGCGCTGACGGCGGCGATGCCGCCCCGGCTTTTAATTTCCGCGATCCGTTTTTTGATCAGTTCGGGCTTGATGGGTTCGGCGTAGAGTTCCTGCATCAACGTCACGAACTCGGTTTTCCCGACGGATGCGATCTTGGCCAGGATCGGTTTCGGATCTTCGTAGCGGGTTTGGATGCCTTCGAGGTTCAGAACCCCCAGAGCCCCGAGTTGGCTGAGTTTGACCGCCATTTCCACGTCCACCACGCTGTCCATGGCGCTGGCGATGATGGGAATTTCGCGATCAATATTTCCGATCGTCCACCGGGTATCTGCCAAACTTGGGTCGAGAGTGCGCGGGCCGGGGACGAGGGCAATTTCGTCAATTCCGTAGGCTCTGCGGGCGGTCTTGCCGCGTCCAATTACAATATCCACTTGTTTACAGGTTCCCAAAACTATTATTTAGTTAGCCTATCAAATTATCAAAGTTGTCGGAGGATATCAACGGGGGAATCACCCGATCGCATTAATCCGCAACGGCGGCATCGATAATTTCCGCCGCTTCGAGGTGTCGTCCGACTCGCAAAACCGCCGCTTCTCGATAGGGGGCGGCGATAATTTGTACCCCCAGGGGCAGTTGTCCGGGAAGTCGCACGGGGACGGAGAGGATGGGCAAGCCGACGAAGGAGAGGGGTTGGGTGTAGAGTCCTAGATTGGGACGCACCAGCATTTCTTCCCCGCCGATCGCCATCGTCTTTTGGCCCAAAAGCGGGGCGACGCAGGGGGTGGTGGGGGCCAGTATGATATCGACGGTTTGGAAAAGGTCTAAAACCTGTTGTCGATACCAGCGGCGGAACCGCTGGGCTTGGATCGTCCAGGGACTCGGAATTAACGCCCCGGCCAGGAAGCGATCGCGGGTGGCGGGGTCGAAGTCTCGGGGGCGCGATCGCAGGTTGTGCAGGTGCAAATTGCTGCCCTCGCTGGCGGTGATCAAATAGGCCGCGGCCCGGGCGCGGTGGGCTTCCCGGATGGTGACGCGGCGGGTGACTCCCAAGGCTTCAGCGACGGTTTCCACGGCTGCAAATACTTCCGGATCGCCTTTTTGGGCAAAATAACCGTCCGCGATGGCGATCCGCAGTCCCCCGATGCCGTCTTCCAACCGGGGCGAACAGGGTTCGGGGGGGCGGGTGGTGCAGGCGGGATCGGCGCGATCGCTTCCCTGGAGGATGTCGAAGCTGAGGGCGATGTCCCGCAGCGATCGGGCGAAGGGGCCGATGTGGTCTAGACTGGCGGAAAACAGGACGACGCCGGACCGCGGCAGGCGCCCGTAGGTGGGTTTGAGGCCCAGGACGCCGCAAAAGGAGGCGGGGACCCGGATGGAACCGTTGGTATCGGTGCCCAAGGTGAGGGGGAGGAGTCCCGCCGCCACTGATGCCGCCGATCCCCCGGAGGAGCCCCCGGAAACTCGGGCGGGATCGTGGGGGTTGGGGGTGGCGCCGTAGTGGGCGTTTTCGGTGACGAATCCGTAGGCGTATTCGTCCATATTCAGGGTGCCCATGAGGACGGCGCCGGCTTTTTTGAGGCGGGAGACGGCGATCGCGTCTTGTCCGGCGGGGGGGTTGTCCCGGTTGATTTTCGACCCGGCGAGGGTGGGGATTCCGGCGATGTCGAAGAGGTTTTTGACGCCGAAGGGGACGCCGGCGAGGGGCCCGGGATCGTCTCCGGCGGCGATCGCGCGATCGATTTTTTCGGCGTCGGCGATCGCGCTTTCGGCGAGGATTTCGGTGAAACAGTTGAGGGTCGGGTTGCGGGTTCGGATGGGTTCGAGGAATTGTTCGCAGACGGTTTTTGCTGTGATTTCTCCGGTTTTGATTGCGGCGGCGATGGCGATCGCGTCCGCTTGTTTTAGGTCGATGTTCATGGCGGTTTGAATGGTAGTTTTTTCTGGCCCTCACCCCCGGCCCCTCTCCCAACTTTGGGGGAGGGGAGTAAAGTTGGGTTTAGCCCTCACCCCCGGCCCCTCTCCCAACTTTGGGGGAGGGGAGTAAAGTTGGGTTT
>JBNGCR010000022.1:0-18099 GCA_050045915.1 Limnospira sp. | reverse complement strand
AGCGATCGTCGGCGGGGTCGAAAATGGGGGCGGGTTCGATGGTGTCGGGGAGGGGAAATTCGGTGACGAGTTTGGCGATTTCGGCGATTTTTTCCATATTTTCGATCACTCCCGGACGGTGTTCGGGGTCGAGGGGGAGGTCGATCAGATCGGCGGCGCGATCGACGTATTCGGGGATGTGTTGTTTTTGCATGGGTTTTATTTTATACAAAGAAGTGTTTGATAATACTTCAATCCTTCCTTCTCAGCCATCGTTTCGATCTATAAATATCGATCGATTGTCTTTGACCAATCGGGATCGCCTTGCAATTGTAAAGATCGGGCTGTTTGCAAGAATGTTCGTGGGGGGTGTTCCGGTGGGAGTACAGCTTCAACAATAATTTTTACTCTCGTCCCCACTTCTAGGTTTAAAGGCGATTCCAGTTGCAGGGATTGACCGTCAAATACTGCATTTATTTCTTCACTCATGGCAATCAAAATAGTCTCTACCGGTAATTTTTATTAATGCGATCGTCAATACGATGATAGCATTGTTTTAGATCATTTCAACTAATTCTCTGATTTTTTCAGCTTTCTAGCTGAGTTCTTCGCAGCCAGTCGGGGATCTTTTGAATGAGCTCCGGGTCGTCGGGGGAGAAGCATTGGAGGCGATCGCGGGTTTGGGTGGAAATGAGTGCGATCGCGCCTCCGAAGGTTTCCAGGACGTCGAGGAATGATTCGCTGAAGGTGCGATCGGGTGTGGTATTGTAAAAGATGAAAACGGGTGTTTTGTCGAGGGTTCTTAATCCTAGTCTCCAGTATGTTTTGAGTTTTTGCAGCGTTTCGGGATCGTCTTTCTGCCATTCCGGACAGCCTTGGTCTAGCATTTCGAGATAGATATCCGTTGCCGGATTATCCGGGTCGCTGAAGGTTTGGCGATCGATACAGATGAGATGAAAGGTTGAGTTGAGTTCGGAATTGTCCGCGATCGCGCTTTTGAGCGTTGTTGGGAGTTCGACGATATTCAGCCGTTGAGTTGTGGGAGTGTTTCCGGCAGATGCTTCTAAGTCTAGAGGTGATGGACTATGCCAAGCTTCGTAAAATTCCTTATAGGTCATGTGTTTGGAGCAGTGCCATAAAAATGGATAAGTCGCTAAATAAAGTTTGGTGTCGCGATCATATGCTGAATCATGCACATATTTTTTGAAGTGAGATACCAAAATTTTGAGTCGCTCAACATCATGTATAGATTGCTGCAATATATACAAAATATTGTATTTCATTTGAAAGTTATCTATTTTTTCAAACAGTTCAATGACTTTAAAACAGAATTTGGGACTCGAAAGTAAATTTTGATTGGCATATCGATGAATAATTATTCCCATCAAATTATCGTCTTTGCTTTTCACAATAACTTCAAACAAAACATCAATAAAGTCATGTTGGTTGAAATCTTTTCTGAAAAATTGAGGAAACCCTTGTAGGCACAATTGAAAATCTTCCACACACTTTATTTTTTCAGATATAAAAAAAGTAAATTTTTCATATTCATCTTCAAAAAATTGATGATACAAATTTTTATATAACTCTGTGCCTACATCTTGATTTTCATGATCTTCATCTTCATCGAGTCTATAATTGATCAAATTGATTGTTATTTTAGAATCCTCATCATCGAGTTTTTGGAAAATTTGATCGCATAAGTTTAATTCTTCATCAATGCTCAAGTCAATCACAATATCCAATAGTTCCACTGAAATTTGATTGTTTTTCCAAAACAGAGGAATCAAATAAATAATACTTTCGATTAATTTTAAATCTTTAAACAGTGCCTTATTGCTTTCCCAAGCATCCTTCAAAAACATTGAAAGTATTGTATATTTATATGGGCTACTATGTTCAATTAATGTGTTGATAATGTCTAGGATTTGTGCGACTGCTGTTACACGCGATTTTAAAAAATTTAAAGTTATATAAATTGAAGCATAATTGTCACTTTTTTTTAGAGTTTTTATGGCAGATTTATTTATTTTTTCATGTTCCAATTCTAAAGTGTCAAAAAATATTAAAATTTGTGCAAACAAATCTTGAAAATCTGAATTCACAAGCAAATCTATTAATGCATCTAAAGTTTGGGTTGAGTTGACAATCAATTCCGGTTTCAATTCGGCAATTTCTTTGATTCTCAAAAACGACAGATAAACAATCCAATATTTTTTACTTCGCAGAAAAAAACATAACTTTTCTACAATCAATTGACCGATTTGATCGAGGATATTTTGAGATAGGAAACAGTCAATAATCGATAAATATTCTTCCTCATTTTTTATAGCAGTCAATGCATTGATTAACAAATCACGCGACCGTGAATGATCGCTATCTATTTCAATGATAAACTTTGCAACTTTTATTGAAATTTTATCTATTTCATCAAAATAAAAATTGGACAACTTTTCGATTATAAAATTTGTTTTCTTGTCAATTTTATACAAAATTTGTAAAAGTTTTAAATATCGATCTGTACGCTTGTTATTGTTTTCAATTTCATGGATTCCTATATCGATTATTTCGAGAGATTCTTTTTTACAGATCTTCAATGATTGAATTATCTGTTCCTCAAAACAATCAGGTAAAATTTTAGCCTTATTATCAGTGTCCCAATAAAATCCGTCAATTAGTGACTTTATAGCCAAAAGTAGAACGTAATATATTCCCCTGTAATCCTGGGTGATTTTAAGACAGGTTAAAATGGTCGGAAAAATTTGATAAACATAAAATTCTTGAAAATCGCGCTTGTCGAGTCGGAAAAAATTTTCAATAAATTCATTAATTTCAAACGTTTCAAATATATTTTTTTCTATCCAGAAAATAAATATTTCTTGCCATTCAGGTTCAAATATTCTGTAAACCGATCGCTCAACATCATCTTCAAAGTGATCAAAAAAGAATTTAAAATCTGACTTTGATAGTGCCAGTGTCGCAAAATAATCCTGAAATGAGTTATGAAAAAAGGTGTAAATTTTCGCATCTTTATCAATACGAACAAGCCAGTTTAATTCTATTGCATAGTCAAACAACTTAGGATGAATTGTATTGACGATCATATTTTCAGGCAATCTATATTTGTGTTGACTGTCTAACCCGGCGATCGCAACTCGACCTAAAGCCTGATGTAATTCTTCTATTAAGTGCGGATTATTGTTCCAGTCAATCGAATAAATTTCCGGTTTCCAATTGTAGAAATAAGAAACAAACTGATCGTAAAGTTCGGCTTTCGTTTCGGGAAGTTCTGCGTTTTCGTCCAAATAAAAAATCTGACACAGGAAAGCTAGGCGAAGCGGATGCTTGACGAGTTGAAAAATGCGATCGCGTTCGGGTTCTTTCAATTTGGCTTGCAAACGCTGTCCCAATTGTGGCTGTTCTGCACATCCAAACCACTTTTCGATAAACTCTCCAACTTGTTCGTCATAAAATTCTTGGGTTTTATAGGTTGCAAAGCCTGGTAAGGGATCGGCCAGATCGGCATCCCAAACATGGGTTCGAGAAGTTAGCACCACTCGCGCTTTTCCTAACCAGTCGGTGAGTTGATCAGGAAGTCTATATAAAGTTTCTTGTGCTGAGGAGGTGTCTCCAACTTCATCAACTCCATCCAGCAGCAGCCACACCCCACCCCGTCGCATCCGTTTTTGGAACGGTTTCTCTAGCATTTCCGGATCGCACTCTGGATCTACTTTTGTAATCGCATCTGGTAGCCACTCTTTCAAAATGTAATCTTTCAGCTTTTCCCCCTGTAAGCTGGCGAGGGAAATAAAGATATAGAGATCTTCGGTTTTATCCTTGGTTTCCCCCTTTATATATGTCGCGATTGCATCCAGCAGTGTTGTCTTCCCTGCACCCGCCTCACCAACGATCGCGATATGTTTTTTATCTCCCGTGGGTGATTGGCTAATTACTTCCTTTAGAAATTCTTTATGCTGATAAGTCCGAGTGACGATTTCGGTTTGCGATCGCCACATTCCATCCATCGATAGATCGACATTTCGTTGCTGTCGTTTCTTGCTTTCCACTAACCCTAGCCGTACAAATACTTTGACCTCAAATCCCATTTGAGTCGCTGCGCGTCTGAGTTTCTGGTTTTGTTGTTGTTCCGCCAACTTCTGAGAACAGACTTCCCGCCAGTCTATTTGTTGACGATCTGCAACTTTGGACTCCCTTTTATAGTCTTTCAGGAGTTGAGGAACTTTTCTCCAATCGATTTTTTCATCTGGTTTTGACAGTAAGTCTCTGATAGTCGGATAAACTTCCTCGCTCAAAGTTGTCCTGACTGTGGCTGAATCATCTTTACTTTGGTAGTCCAAATCATCTGCTATTTCCTTGGGTTTCTTGCCACACAATACACCCCGCAAGAAAATCTGAGCGTTTGGTGATAATGATTTGTCACATTTTGTAGCTATATCTACATTCAGTCTATCAAGATCCCAAATTCCATACGCTTCAGAGTAGTATTCCCGATCCTGCTGATTAGATGCCATTGTCACGAACTGCCGTCGAGGTCGTCTTTCTCGTATTGTAGCAGCATCCCAGGCGGTACTTACGATTTTCCTAACGAATGTTAACGAATTTGCTAACGGACTGTAAATGGACGTTTCCCATCCTCCCCAGATACGCTGAGAACAGTTGAATCGAAACGAGGTTTCACCGATGAACGCATACCAACTCAGCCTGTTTCCAGACGAACCCCCAATTCCGATCGCACCCCATATAGAAAAGCGACAGAAGCAGCCACCCGCACCCAAACCGATCGCGATCGCGGAAACTTACTCCACCGCAAAACTCGCCGACTTTCTAGGTGTATCTCCTTCAACTCTCACTCGCCATCGTCGCGCCGGAAACGCCTATACCAAAGGTTCTTGGACTGCCAAACCCCTCGGAAAAAACACCTGGACGCTCATTTACACTCCCCCCACAACTTAAAACTGTTCTCCTCCCCTCTCCCAAAGTTGGGAGAGGGGTTGGGGGTGAGGGAAAATCTTGTCAAAAATAACCGTTCAACCACAACTCAAACCATGACATCTTTATTCAATTCCCCAAACTCTGATCGCTCCCACTCCGACAACTTGGAAAACTGGAACGCGATCGCACCCCACTTTACCAGCGGCAACGTCATGAACGATAACGAACGAATGACCCTCGAAATTCTCAAAACCATTTTGGGAAGCGATCGCTACCAATTTTGTCCCCAACTTCCCCTTTCCGTCGTCTGCGATCGCACCGATCCGGGATGGCTTCCCAACGAGATGTGGACGAAGATCGGCGATTTATTCGCTTTTTTACCCCCCACGGCGACAGGGAAATTTTCTACAATTCCATCAACCGAGACGGACGGCAACAACTGGAAGATTGGTTGGGGGGTTATTTGTAATTCCGGGGTGCGATCGCGGCATTGTCTCGACCTTATAACAATCAGCAGTTATCGAAAGGTGTCGGGATTGATGGCTGAGTTAATTACTCCCCAAAAAACATCTTTCCAAAGGAGGATTTGCAGCGGATGTCCGATACTGAAGGGGACAAAAGACTGCGATCGCAACCCCCCATCATTCAGGTTAATCCCTTCCGAGGTCGGCAAAAATTGGATCGGATGATATCCTATAGCAGACATTCAACTGAATTTCAACAATGAACAAAATAATTGGCGTTTTACTCGCCTGTTTGTTGGCGACGACCTTCGTGGTCAGTTGCGGCGATGCGAGTATGTCCGATCCGAATAACAAAGTTGTCGCGACTGCAGATATTACCGGCGGTTCCGACTCCGACCTGGGTGGCACCGTCACCCTCGTCCAAACCCAAACCGAGGGAATTTTACCCACTGTCGAAGTCAACGCAGAAGTGACGGGTCTTCCCCCGAATAGCAGACACGGATTTCACATTCACGAAACCGGAACCTGCGAACCCGACTTCGGCGCGGCGGGGGGACACTTCGACCCCGGCCCCTTCGGACAGACCAACCCTGACGACAACCACCCCTTCCACATGGGAGATCTCCCCAATTTGGAAGCGGACGCCGACGGGACGGCGGTTTTATCCCACCGCACCAGCCGCATCACCCTCACCCCCGGCCCTTTGAGTCTCTTTGACGATGACGGCAGCGCCTTTATCGTCCACATCGATGAAGACCAGGGGACTACCGGCGTCCAAGGTGGCGCCGGCGGCGGTCGCCTCGGTTGCGGCGTGATTGGCCTGCAAAGTTAACTGAGGAGTCGGAGGGGGCCACCGTGCCCCCGAGCATTTCTCACCGTCGTCACGTTGCGTTAATTTTGATTAAATTTTGTATTTGACGTTGAATATTTTGGAGTCTCTCGCTACTCTAATTATAAGTCAATCTTTTGTTTGCATAAACCATCGTTATGAATCCCGTCAACTCCAATCACAAAGGAAGTGCAATGAACGATTCAAACCCGCCCCACAATTTCGACTTCGACCAGTGGGTTAAAGCCGTCAAACCCCAGCTCATGGCTGCATTGCGGGCAAATAACCCCGTCGCAGATTCCCCAAAACAGATCGGCAGTGGCAAAAAACGCTAGGCATTTATAACCGGGTATTTTTTTTTCTAGTAAGTCGGTTGCAATGCCAGAAAGTATGGCCTCCTTATCGCCCAACCGAGGGGTTGAAAGATGGGGAGGTTTACCCATATTAAAAGGTACAAATTATGTTATAATCGCAATCTAAAAAAAAAATTAAATTCAACTTCGCTTCATTCTCAATCCGATCGCCCCACACCGATCGCCACACCTTCGGAAGTCGCGGGCCGATCGCCTTGCGCTGAAATACTTAGAAGAACCTGTCATAATCTTTTCATCCAAGATCCGGAACTCCAAACCCAGTTGTGTGGACGGGCCAGACACCGGCCTCGCCATCAACTTAGACCCTCGATCCTATTTTTTTTGTAACGACTGTTGCAGCGCAACCCCAATAATGCAATAAAAACATCAAAATGATGCATAAATCGCATAATACCATGAAAGTCCGAGTCGTGGCCCAATTCTGCACCTGGTCCCTGGGACTCTTTCTGGCCTGTCCCCCGCAAGTCGGTTGGACGTCGCCGGCCCTCGCCCTCCCCCAATCCGCGATCGCCACCGCCGTCGCCTCTCCCGATGGCGAAACGATCCTGCGATCGCTCCAAACCGCCGACGTGGTATATTTGGGCGAAACCCACGACGACCCCCGGGACCACGAGGCGCAGTTGCAGATCCTGCGATCGCTGCACGAAAATAACCCCAAAATCGCGATCGCGATGGAAATGTTCCAGCGTCCCTATCAAGACGTGATGGACCGCTACCTCGCCGGGGAGATTTCGGAAACCCAACTGGTCCGGGACAGCGAATATATGGAACGCTGGGGTTTTCCCTGGGAATACTACGGCCCCATCGTCCGATTTGCGCGGGAAAACGGACTCCCGGTTTTGGCGGCGAACACCCCCACCGAGGTGACGCGGCGGGTGGCAAAATCCGGGTTGGAGAGTCTGGAAACCGAGGATAAAAAATACATTCCCCCCCTCGCTGAGATCGACACCGACAATGAAGGTTATCGCCAAATGTTATTGGAGGTTTTTCGACAGCATCAACACGGGACAGGGGACGGGTTCGATCGCTTCGTGGAGGCCCAGGTGCTCTGGGACGAAACGATGGCCGAGGCGATCGCGGAATTTCTCGCCGCCAACCCGGATTATCAGGTGGTGGTCATCGTCGGACAGGGCCATGTGGTGTACGGCTACGGCATCCCCTCGCGGGTGGAGAGGCGGCTGGGCGATCGCGATTTCGTGCAGCGATCGGTTCTGTTCCAATCCCCCGACGAAGCCCCGATTTCCACCGAAGATGCGATGGCCGATTTCCTGTGGAAACACTGAGCCATCTGTCAACTCGCCCGAGAGATAAATTCTGTCAATTTCTCTGGATTGAGTGACAAAAATATATCCGTGGGAGGATAACTTTATATCGCCCATTTGTTACGCTAAAACTGTCGAACGCGGACGAGAGAAACGATGCTTCTCAAAGATAAAGAAAGTGATAACTTGGTCAAAATTACTCAGCCGGAAGAGCTCTACAGTCCCGCTCAAAACACGGTCACGGGTCGAACTCAAGCCGGCCAAGAAGAACAGAGCGATCGGGCTTTTCAAAAGCAAAATTTGATCTTCCCTTCCGGCGAAAGCCTGCCCCGCTGCTGGGTGGATGCGGAATACCGCCAGTAAATTTACAGTTGTTGGGCTTTAGCCCTTCTCGAATACGCTGAAGCGCAACAACGGGGCGATCGATAGTTGTTGGGCTTTAGCCCCTTATTCGTCGCGATCGCGACGAAATAACCCCTTTCAATCTTCCTGGGTTGCCGGTATTTTATGGGAAAAATATAAACCACAATTTAATTTAAACGCTGTAGCGATCGATACATCTCCCGAAAAATCGGGCATTTTTCTGCAACTTTTTCCATTGTAACCATTTCGAGTAGCTCTGATGAATGTCGCCCTTTCGTGTAGGGTTGATATTGTATTTCATCATCTTCTCTGCGGGTCGCCTGGATTGATGCCTCGACGATTTGTTCTGAAATTTTGAATTGACAGACTCCCGTATCTTCGTTGAAATCACCGTAAATCTCTGGGTCGTCAAAGTCAATTCGAGCTTCATCGATCAACCAATCTCTCATTTTCCTCCATCGATATTTCGGAAAATCGCGGTGTTTCAAGTTGCCCCAGTCAGCGACAATCCACGATTCAATTTCCGGCGAAGCAAAGCCAACTATGATTTGCGGATCAAATTTGGCTTCATTTAAGCGGGTAATCAGATTACGATTCAATTTTCTTTTCGCATTTTCGATACTGTCTTTGACGGAGTTAATATAGTGATTTTTGATATTGACAAAGCCGGTCGAGTTGACAAGATGGCAAATCTCGCCATCCCATCGACGACAGTCCAAATCATCGATCACCAGAATGGCATCGCACAATGTATTTTTTTCTAATCGATCTTCGATCTCTATTCTTGTTAAAATTTCAGTCAGTTTTTGCGCGATCGCTCTTAGTAAATCTCTTCCCGTGGTCGCCCGAATGATGGGTACATTACGATTCGCTTTCCCGATCGGTTTCTGAGCCAGTTGAGGTAATTGTCGCTCGAAGTAATAGTCATGAAAACTTTTCTGGAGTAATTTTACCAACCCGCTATATTCCGGCGGACCACCCCCGGCAAACAACCAAATTACCACGGCCACGCTCCTATACTCGGGTCGCCAACGCGGTATAAATCCCCCAGTTCCCACCCTTCCTGAATTCGAGCTTGGAACTGATTTTGTCGGATGCGATCCATCGATGCAAATCCCCGATTATCCAAGTTATAACAGATGACAGACTCGGATTTTTCTGTAAACCGATCTAACAAGTCGGGACTGTGAGTTGAGATGATAATCGTCGTGTGCTGTGCGGCATACTCTATCCACCCCGCCAAAATTTTCATCCAGGCAACGTGAATGCCCATTTCCGGCTCGTCAATCACGAGTAGAGAAGGAAGTTTGTGGGATAATAGAATCACAGCCCAGCACAGCATTCTCACCGAGCCGTCCGACATATCTCGCAGGTAAAATCTCTCTTCTGTCCCTTCAACCAACCACTCGATAGTCAGGCTCAAACGTCCGGCTCTTGCAGAACGAATCCGCCGCGTTGTCGGAAGAAACTGTTTGACCGCATCGTTAAATCTCTCCTCAAAATCGATACTATCATTGCACAGTTCGTCCAATACCGCCGCCAAATTTTCTCCCGTCTCGGATAGATAAAAATTCAGCAAACCCGAGCCCAGTTTGGGTTCCGATTCACGAATCTGCTTCAAGTCCATATTATTGGCATTGTAAAAGCGCCAACCTCTGATTTCTGAAAGTAAATGTTTGCGAACCGAGTAGATATTCGATTTGAGGAGGGATTCCCGCAAATTCTCTTTTTCTTGAATCAGTTCATCGATCGCCAAGAGTCCCAACGAATCGACGGGAACGCCATCAATCCTCTGAAATCTTTGACTTCCATCATCTTGAAGAATTGAGACGACACCAGTATTCAATTTCGAGTCATGTAATTTGTAATAATAAAAAGGTCTATCTTCATCTCCATACAGAGGAGAAAAAAGAAATTCTTCATGAATTTCTACAGATTGATTTGACTGGGCGACAAATAACTTAAAGTGGAGATAAATAGGCTGGTTATTTGTTTCCTCAATTCCTTCAAACTTGTATTTTAGGATGACAAACCCGGGTCTCTCTGCTCGAAAAGACAGTAAATGCGACCCCCCCAACTCCTCGCAAGCATATCGAAATCCACTGATTGAACTTGAACTCTGAGATATAGACAATTGCAAAAAACTGAGCAGACCTATCAAATTGCTTTTTCCCGAATTATTCGGCCCGATCAAAATATTGAGTCGGTTAATTTCCAGAGAAGTCGAGCGAAAATTCAAATTTTTATAATCTTTCGCCCATATCGATAAAAGAGACATATAATAAAATCTGTGTAATCTGCGTAATCTGCGGAAAAAAATAAAGAGATGAAACCATCATAAAAGCCATCGTTTTCATCTCCAAAATGGCTTAATTTCCCGGGGACTCAAATCCCGCCACCGGCCCGGTTCGAGTCCGTCCAAACGTAAATGCGCGATCGCCACCCGAACCAGCCGCAGCGTCGGAAATCCCACCGTCGCCGTCATCCGCCGGACTTGGCGGTTGCGGCCCTCGGTGAGGGTGAGTTCCAGCCAAGCGGTGGGGACATTTTTCCGATATCGGATCGGCGGGTTGCGGGGGGGAAGAATTGGTTCATCAATCAGTTGTTGAACCTGAGCCGGTCGGGTGCGATAATTTTGGATGGTGACACCCCGCCGCAGCCGTTCCAAAGCCTCCGCGTCGGGTATGCGTTCCACCTGCACCCAGTAGGTGCGGGGGTGGGCGAATTTGCGTTCCCCGAGTCGGTATTTCAGTTTGCGATCGTCCGTCAGCAATAACAGTCCCTCGCTATCCCGATCTAACCGTCCCACCGAATAGACGGAGGGGACGGAAATGTAATCTTTCAGGGTTTGCCGTTCCGGTGCGTTCGGGTCGCGATCGCTGAACTGACTCAGGACATTAAACGGTTTGTAAAACAGTATATATCGATGGGGCATACAATTCTAAAATGTCTCCCATTCGATCGCATTGACGATCACTTGGGGGGCGGGTTTCGGGGTTTCCGCAGCTTCTGGGGTTGCTTCCGGTTCGGGCGATCGCATTTTTTCCAATTCCGCTTCCCGTTCTTTCAACTGCGATCGCGTTGTTTCCAATTCCGCTTCGGTTTTCTGATGTTGAGTTTTGACTTCTTTTAACTCCGCTTCAGCCGCCGCCAATTGTTTCTCGAACTGCGATCGCGTTGTTTCCAATTCATTAATCGCCTGTTTTTGCTTGGCGTGGGAATCCTCCAAAACCTCCATCGTCTCCTTCAATTGGGAGTGACACTGCTCCAAAACCTTCTCCGTCTCCCGCAGTTGCGATCGCTCTTGGTGCAATTGCGCCTTGGTTTTATCCACCTCGGACTCGACTTCCTTTTGCATGAACCGAGCCTGTTTCAACTCCTCCTGAGTTTGAGCTAGTTTTCCTTTCGTCTCCTCCAATTCTTTCCGAACCGACTGCAATTGTTCGACATCCTGCTTTCCCTTTATGTGGGCTTGCTCCAATTCCTCCAAAACCTCATCAAACTGACACTGAGCCCGTTCTAACTCCCCTTGAATTTGAGTCAGTTTCGATTGACTCTTCTGCAACTCTTCCCGGGCCTGGGAATCGGTGGCTTGTGCTTTTTCCTGAAGTTGCTGGAGTTGAGTCCGAGTCTGTTCCAACTCCCCTTGAGTTTGAGCCAGTTGGGATTTTGTCGCCTGCAACTCTTCTTCAAACTGGGGAGAAGCAAATTTAATTTTTCCCTCTTTAATCTGGTGCAATTCAAAGTGAGTTTGCTCCAGTTCCCCCAACACCTCATCAAATTGACACTGAGTCCGTTCTAACTCCTCCCGGATATCGTGCAACTCTGATTTGGTTTTGTCGAGTTCCTGCTGTAGTGTCTCTTCTGTCTGTTCCGCCATTCTCTAATTTTCTCCTTAATATTCCACAGACACGCCAAATTCGGTGAGGCCCCAATTGCCAGGTTTGGGCTACCCTTCCTTAACCCAAGTTACTACAAAGTTAACCCATTCCCCGGGCGAGGGAAGGCAAAAAGTTGACAATTCCCGGAAAAATCACTACCAAAGCCAAAACAACAAGCTGCAAAGTGATAAACGGGATCACGCCCTGATAGATATCCTCGGTGCTGACTTCCGGTGGCGACACCCCCCGCAGGTAGAAGAGGGCGAACCCGAAGGGCGGCGTGAGGAAGGAGGTTTGCAGGTTCGCGCCCAAAACCACCCCGAACCACACCAGGTCCATGCCGAAACTCTGGGCGATGGGGAGTAGCAGGGGGACGACGATAAAGACGATCTCGAAAAAGTCGATAAAGAATCCCAGCAGGAATACCATCAACATGGAGACGAGTAAAAAACTGATCTGGCCGCCGGGGAGATTTAAGAACATATCCTTCACCAAGTCGTCCCCGCCGAGTCCGCGAAACACCAAACTGAACGCCCGGGAACCCACTAAAATAAAAATTACCATGCAGGTGGTTCGCAATGTCGCATCGCAGGCGCGACCGAGGTTTTCCCAGGTGAGTTGGCGGTTGATAGCCGCAAGTGCGATCGCACCCACGCACCCCACTGCCCCGGCTTCCGTCGGCGTGGCGATGCCGAAAAAGATGCTGCCGAGAATTAAAATAATCAGCAATAGGGGCGGAATCAACACCCGAATCACCCGCTTTCCCAGTCCCGGCGCCTCCAATACCTCCGTGGGCAAGGCTGGGGCGATGTCGGGACGCAGCCAGGAGGCGATCGCGACGTGGAGGGCGAAAGCCCCGGTCATCAACAGTCCGGGAATCACCGAACCGATAAATAAATCCCCGACGGAGACACCGAGTTGGTCGCCGAGCACCACCAAAACCACGCTGGGGGGGATGATCTGTCCCAGGGTTCCGGAGGCGACGATCACCCCGGTGGCGAGTTTTTTATTGTAGCCGTAGCGCAGCATGGTGGGGAGGGAAATTAACCCCATCGCAATCACGGTTGCAGCCACCACCCCCGTCGTCGCGGCCAGGAGTCCCCCCACGACAATGACGGCGAGGGCGAGTCCTCCCCGCAGGCGCCCGAACAAGATTCCCATCGTTTCTAACAGGTTTTCGGCGATGCCCGTTTTTTCCAACATGGAGCCGAGGAAAATGAAGTAGGGGATGGCTAGGAGGGTAAAATTGTTCATGATGCCGAAGATCTGCTGCGGCATCGCCGACCACAAAATGGGGTCGAAGACACCCAGGGCCATGCCGATCGCCGTAAAAATCAGCGCCACGCCCCCCAAGGAAAAGGCGACGGGGTAGCCCAGGGCCAACACGACCAGCGCCCCCGCAAACATGGCGAGGCTCAACCATTCAGAATGCATGGGATCGCGGATTCCCTCAATGTTCACCAAAATCACGATCATATCAGAATTGGGGTGTGGGGTGTGCTCGGTGGGGTGTGGGGAATTTTAGTAGGGGCCCCTGGCTTGCGCCCTGATTTTAGATTCTTCCCCTCCGCTTCCTCTGCCTCCTCCGCTTCCTCTGCCTCCTCCGCCTCCTCTGCCCCCGACTCCCGACTCCCGACTCCCGACTCCCTATTTCAACGCACGGCGAGCGAGTTTGGCGTAGGTTTTGACGGTTTCGTAGGGCATTTCTAAATCGATCGCGATCGCTTGTAGGGATTCGCCCAACTCCCGGCGGGCGAGGATTGTGGCCCAGGTTTCCGCCACGTCGGCGGCGCGGTTGCCGCCGGTTCGGCGCCGCTGGGAGAGGAAGATTGCGGTGAGTTCGGAGATGCGATCAGCTAACATTTGTTGGATGGTGGGGGGGGACTGCACATCCTGCAATTGCCAGCCGAAGCGAGTTTGTCCGAGTCCGAAGGTGGTTTTGTGTCCGGTGCCGCAGTAGGGGGCGAGTCGCCCGAGGGCGTAGAATAGCTGTTTTTGCCCTTCCGCGTCGCCTTGGAAGTCCGATCGCCGTTTGTGAGAAATTCCCAGTTCGATCGCCCCCGTGAACCCCGTCACCATGCCCCGCTTGCCGGCGGCGACTTTGACGGATTCGAGGCGGTGGCGTTGGATGACGACGAATTCATCGACCCATTCTAAGAATAGATCCCGATCGCTGGGAAGGTCGGAAAAATCGTTCCAGCGGCGCAAATAGCTGTGAAATAAATTGATGGGGAGAGGGAGGGGCAGGTGGTGTCCCTTGTGGCGGAAGCTGGTGGGGGAGGTGAAACTCAATTTCAAATTGGCGGATTTGGGGGCGGGTTCCTCCCACAGTTGGCGGTAAGTCGTCGGTTTCAGGGCAACCCGACAGTCGCGAATTTCCAAGGGGGCGTTCCGCAATTCCACCCGGCGGGGGAGGTTGTGCACCCAACCGTCCAGCCAATCCACCAGGGGGCTCGACAGGGCGACGATCGACCAGCGGTAGGAGCGATCGCGTTGTAGTTTTACCTCTTTTCCCGATGCCAATAGGGGGCCGTCGAGGGCGGAAATGGTGAAGGGTTTTTCCGACTGTCCGTCGTGGAGATATTGGGAGAGTTCCGGGTTGGTGTCCCGCACTTGATCCAGAAACCAGGCGTGGAGTCCGACGGTATATTGGGCGTAGAGGGTGCGATCGGCGCCGGGGACGAGTTCAAATTCCAACCCCACCAGTTCGGTGTCGGAAGGCCAGTCGGGAAGGTTAAAAGGGCGTTTGCGGGGGTGTTTTGAGGTCGGAGTCATAGCCGAGATCGTGACGTCGATTCCGCTCCATTTTAATCCCCCGATGGGGAAGTTGTTGCGCTTGATCGCCTCCGACTGGGGCTAAAGCCCAACAACGGATTTTGCGACGTTTTTTTGAAGACAAGAAATTGAACCAATAAAAGGGCATTTTAAAAAATATAAATTGCGAATCATCTATTTGACTACGTTTCCATTTCAGCCGATCGCCCTTGTCGGTTATAATCAGAGAACCCGTGCCAATTTTAAACGATATTGGAGCGATCGCAAATGGCGAAAAATTGTTTCCCAGAAAAATCAATGCGTTTGATCGCCGGTTGCTTCTGCGGCGCGAGTTTGTGGGGTTGTTCGCAACTCGATCGCCTGACGGGAATAACCGACGCTCCCGAACCGACACCCCAACCGCCGCAACAGGTTCGGGACTATCGCCGGTTTGAAGATTGGTGTTTGAATCGAGAGAGTTTGGGTGCGGAAGCGAAACGGACTGTCGAAGTCTTATTGCGGGAATCGACCGTTCAAGATTGCGGTTTGGCGGAACAAAAATTATCGGGGCAAATGACCCTCGACCTCAGCAGCAGTAAAATTACCGATCTGACTCCTTTAATTTCCCTGCCCCAACTGACGGAACTCGACCTCGGCGACAACCAAATTCAGGATTTAACCCAACTGGCAATTTTAACCGATCTGACCGTTCTCAATTTGGCGCAAAACGCGATCGCCGACCTGACCCCCCTCGCCGAATTGACCAACTTAAACGAACTGATATTATCTAAAAATGAAATATCTGAACTGACGCCGCTGGAAACTTTGATCCGCCTGCAAACATTGAAACTGGACGGAAATGCGATCGCGGATCTTTCGCCCCTTTCCGAACTTTGGGGATTGACGGAACTCGATCTGAGCGACAATCAAATTGCCGATATCAAACCCCTGGAAGGGTTAACGGAACTGAATCAACTGAACCTGTCCAATAACGCGATCGCCGATTTGAGTCCGCTATCGGGAATCAAAACCTTAAATCTCCTCAATCTCAATACCAATCAAATCGAAAATCTCGCCCCCCTGTCCAATCTGACCGGTTTAGAAGTGCTGGATTTGGACGGAAACGCGATCGCGGATCTGTCGCCCCTCGCCGCTCTCGCCGACCTCCAAAACCTCAGCCTCAGCGACAACCAGATCGCCGACCTCAAACCATTAGAAAATCTCAAAAATCTCGATAACTTGCAACTGCGGAGCAATCAAATCAGCGAACTCGCACCCCTCGCCCAGTTGACTAACTTGAGCGACGACCTCAATTTGATTGATAACAAAATTACGGATCTCGAACCCCTGGCGCAGTTGAAAACTTTGAGAACATTGGGGTTGGGAAAAAATGAAATTGAAGCGATCGCGCCCCTGTCGGAATTGACCGACCTGCAAATTCTCTATCTCGGCGACAATCAGATCGAAGATGTCGAACCCCTCGCCAATTTGACACAATTGCAAGAATTAAACCTCTGGAACAATCAGATCGAAAAAATTGAACCATTATCCAATTTAGAAAATTTGACCTACCTCGGTTTGCAAGACAATCCCATCACAAATAAAGTCTGCCCCGTCAGTCCTCCGTCAGTGTGCCAATTTTGAGGCGGATCATCCCTCTTAGGAGAGAAAAGGCGACCGATTGCGGATTTTGTGGGTCGGGCTGTCAAACGGTATGGGAAAATACAGAACGGGAGCGGCTGAGTGGCTGTTTTTGTCCCATTGCTGTATCTAGCTCAGATGTAAATGCAAACTTCCAACCCGCTGACTTCAACCGAAACGGGCGATCGCTCGCTGCTGAAACAACGGCTCCGAATCGATCGCTTGGTCGGCGATACAGAGCGACAAGACACCGAACCCGCCTTCGGGAGCGATGTAATTGAGGGGTTGAACCATCACCCCAAAACCCTGTCCCCGAAATACTTCTACGACGATCGCGGTTCGCTTTTGTTTGAAAAAATCTGCGAACTGCCCGAATATTACCCCACCCGCACGGAAACGGCAATTTTACGGGAATACGCGCCCGAAATCGCCCGGTTAACCGGACCGTGCGAACTGGTGGAACTCGGCAGCGGCAGTTCCACCAAAACCCGCATTTTGCTGGACGCCTACCAAAGTTTGGGATATCCCCTGCGCTACCTCCCCATCGACATCAGCGGCGGCATTCTGGAAAGTAGCGCCTACGAACTGATGGAGGATTACCCCTCCCTCCAGGTTCATGGCATGGTCGCCACCTACGAACTGGCCCTGCAAAACCTCGAACCCGCTCCCCTTCCCACCCGCGCCATCGGCTTTTTGGGCAGCACCTTGGGCAATATGACCCCGCCGGAGTGCGATCGCTTTTTCTCCCAAATTACCGGCGCCCTTTTGCCGCGAGAATACTTTTTATTGGGGATTGACCTGCACAAGTCCACCCCCGTTTTGGAAGCCGCCTACAACGACGCGCAGGGAGTGACGGCGGCATTCAATTTGAATATGCTGCGCCACCTCAACCGCAAGTTTGACGGCAATTTTGATATCAAAGAATTTGAACACCTGGCTTTTTACAATCTCGAAGACCACCAGATCGAGATGCACCTGCGGAGTATGCGATCGCAGACCGTCGAACTCAAAAAACTCGGCCTGACCGTCGATTTCGCCGCCGGGGAAACGATCCGAACCGAAATTTCTCGGAAATTTGACTTGGACGCGATGCGGGATTATCTTAATTCCAAAGGTTTGACGCCCGTTCAATCCTGGACCGATCCCCAAAACTGGTTCGGCCTGATTCTCTGTCAGTCCAATTAGAATCCTCCCCAGCCCCCATCCCCCCCAGCCCCCCTTTGTAAGGGCAGGGCCGTTTCATTCTCCCCAGAAAAATGGCAAGGGGAGCAGAGGGAGCGGAGGGAGCGGAGGGAGCGGAGGGAGATTTTTCGGAATAAAAAGGTATTTTTAACCGGAAAAAATCCTTTCTCCTGTCTCCCATCAACGGTTTTCATTGTCGCCCTCGACAATTTTTAACCGAGAATGAAACGGCCCTGCTTTGTCAGGGGGGAGAATTCATTCAAAGTCCCCCTTTCTAAGGGGGATAATGGGGGATTTTTAGGTCGCGATCGCACCCGAAACGATCCCCCCCCAGCCCCCATCCCCCCCAGCCCCCCTTTGTCAGGGCAGGGCCGTTTCATTCTCCCCAGAAAAATGGCAAGGGGAGCAGAGGGAGCG
>JBNGCR010000021.1:32519-46578 GCA_050045915.1 Limnospira sp. | reverse complement strand
TTCATCCGTGCTTTAAAAAGACACGGCTTTCAAGCTCTCGTCCTTTTCTCGTAATTTTGTTCCAGATCTCCCCCTACACCCTACACACAGCGCCAGATCAGCGATCGCCGCCAGCTAAAGCATCCGCCTCGAAGGGTTTCCCTTTCAACATCCGGTTCCAGTACAGCCAGGGCAAAACGTACCGCTTCACCAGCCACATACTGTAGCGCTCTTGGGTGGGATCGAAGGGAAAACTCGATTTGGGAACTTTATCATAATCGAATTCGGCCATGATCGTCCGCCCGTAACCCGTCACCAGGGGACAGCAGGCGTAGCCGCCGTATTTTCCGCCCAACTCCCGGGACGCCTTCACCGACAGCAGGTTTTCCACCAACGCGGGGGCCTGTCGGCGGATGGCGGCGGCGGTTTTGGAATTGGGGAGGGAGGAGGCGTCTCCCAAGCTGAAGACGTTGGGATAGACGTTGTGTTGGGTGGTGTATTTGTCCACGTCCACCCAGCCTTTGGATGGGCCTTCCTGGACGGCTAAGGGACTGTTTTTGATGAAGTCGGGGGCACTCATCGGGGGGGTGACGTGGATCATGTCGTAGGGAACCGCGATTTCCTCGACTCCGGCTTCCGTCGTCGTCTCGAAAATGGCTTCTTTGGTTTGGGGTCGGATCGCTTTCAAATTGTGCTGATATTTGACCTCAATATTGCGGCGATCGACGATTTTTTCCAGGGATTCGCAGTAGCCGGGGATTGCGAAAATTTTGGCGCCGGGGGTGCAGTAAATCACGTTGGTGCGATCGCGGACGCCGTTGCTTCTGAAGGTGTCGTCGGCGAGGTACATGATTTTTTGGGGCGCCCCCGCGCACTTGATCGGGGTGGCGGGGAAGGTGAAAATCGCGTTGCCGCCTTGGAAGTTTTTGAGGACTTCCCAGGTGTAGGGGGCGTAATCTTTGGAATAGTTGCTGGTGACGCCATCTTTGCCGATCGCGTCCTGGAGTCCCTCGATTTTGTCCCAGTCGATCTGAATTCCCGGACAGACGATCAAATAGTCGTATTCGATCCGCCGTCCGTCCTGGGTGACGACCCGATTTTGTTCGGGTTCAAAGGTTTGGGCCGCCGCCTTGATCCAGGTGGCGCCGGGGGGGATGCAGTCTTTTTCGTCCCGGATGGTGTCTTCGAGGCGGTAGGCACCTCCCCCCACCAGACTCCAGGCGGGTTGGTAGTAGTGCTTGTCAGAGGGTTCGATGATGGCGACATCCAGGGTGCGATCGCGCTCCAAAAGTTGGGCGGCGACGGTGATGCCGGCGGCGCCGCCTCCGACGACGACGATGGCATGACGTAGGGTATTTGCAACCGGTTGGGAAGTTTGACCTTCAGAAATCGGTGAATTTGACATGAAAATGGTTTTTGGATGTGAGCTAGACCGTTAAGAGTTTACGATTAAGTGGGAGAGATTGACAGGAACCATCAACAACTTTTAACAATTGCTGAACCTTAAAATCTCCACCTTCCAGAATAAATAACTATTTAATCACTCAATCATGAGTTTCCATCCAGTCCAGACAGTCTTGCATTTTTTGTTTCATGGTTTCGCGATCGCAGTCATGGCGCCGTCCGTGTCCGGGAAGCACCCATTCAAAGGAATAGTCCGCCAATTTTTTCGTCGATTCGACCAATTCCGGCCAGGAATACCAGCAGACGTGGCGGAAGGCGTAGAGGTGATTTAAAGAGTCAGACCACGCCAGGTGATCGCCGCTGAATAAAAATTTATCGTCGTAGAGCAAAACCGTGTGTCCTTTCGTATGTCCGGGGACGGGAATAATCAGGCAGTCATCGTCGAATTGGATGGGTTCGCTTCCTGAGAGTTTGATTTCGACCGATCGCGTGTTTTCGGTGATGTCATCTTCGTGGAGAATGCGATCGCACCCGAAATGTCGGCGAAATTTTTCGTGGTCGGCGACATCATCTTTGTGGGTCAAATAAAGATAGCGAATTCCCCCCATTTCTTCCAGACGCTTCACCAGGGGAGGGGAAAAGCGGGGGGAATCGACCAAAATATTTCCGGCGGTGCGATCAATAAAATAACTGGCGGCTCCGTAGGATTTTTTCGAGTGGTAGCCGCAGTGATAAACGTTGTCATCCACCCGCAGGGGGAAACGGTTTTGAACGGTTTTAATATCTTTCGGTTTCTCGACGGTGCCGATGGAAGCCGTCGGACAGGCCAGCAACGCTTCCATCGCTCTGATGCGTTCTTTTTCCGTCCCGGGTTGGTGATAAACCGCCGACTGTTCGCCGGAACGATTGAAGATTTTCGGAGCCATCCAGCGGCAGGTGTCGCAGTCGATGCAGGTGCGATCGACGTAAAAATTTCCTTCGATATTTTCCGGTCGTCGCTGTTTCAATTGAGCCATATTATCTTCTCGGTTCGTCGTCTTACATACTGTCAATTTTATGATATATAAATCTGGGATAGCAGTTTGCGATCGAATCAGATCTGGAAAATCTCTCTCAATCCCCCTTCGCCAGGGGAACTGTAAATGCAAAATTGTCGGGAATGGGTTTTCCGGTGATTGAATGAGAGAGGTGGAGTCGTGTCGAGATGGCGATCGCGGCTTCGGGTGACAAATCAGTTGGGAGAACCGGGATGAAGTGCTTAAAATCTGCCTTGGCGAGTTTGCTCGTTCCTGCGACACTGCTGTTTTCGGGTGGGATGGCGGGGGCCCAAACCGTCGAACCGGAGCGGTTGACCATTTCCGGCAACCGCGCCACGGTGCAAACCCGCCAGCTTTATATTAAGACGGATACCCCCATCGAAGAGTTGCAGGTGATCCCCTTCGACGTGAACGGAACCGACGGGGTGTCGGTGTTTCCGGGGAGTGCGATCGCACCCGGAGAATTGCAGCCGATTTTGGGAAAACCCGAAGAGGCGATCGTGCCGGTGGAATTTAACTTCCGCAAGGCGCCGGACAGCGGGGAATTTGTCGGCACTTTGCGGCTGAGTTACGCCGGGGGACAACTGGCGGTTCCGGTGACGTTGCGCGTCAAGGATCATTGGTTTTTTCCCCTGTTGATGTTGGTGGCGGGGACGGGGTTGGGAATTGCCGTTTCAGTGTATCGATCGCAGGGACGGCCGAGGGATGAAATTTTGATCCGGGTGGGACAGTTGCGGGTTCAGATGGAGGAAGATCCGGACTTGGAAAAGGCGGCGGCGTTTGCCAGTCGCATCCAGGCTTTTTTAATCGAAGTCAAGATGGAACTTCAGGACGAAAATTGGGAGGAGGCGAAGAAAATTATCGACAGTGCCGAGGCGATTTGGCGGCGCTGGGTGATGGGACGTTTGGATTGGTTGGCGCAGTTTGAATACAGCGATCGCCTCAAAGAAAAGTTGAACGAATACGATGCGAATTCGACTTTCGTGCGGACGATGAATTGGGATTTGCAGGAAGTTCTCAGCAGTGCGCCGGAGTTGGAGAGTCCGGCTTTGTTGCGGGAGAAGTTGGAGGCGATCGCCCAGCAAATTAACAGTTACGTTCCCCTGAAAGAAGAGGTCAAACAACTGCAAAAATTGATTCCACCCATCCCCGACGACGAGGAAAAACCCCTCGCCGAAATCATCCGGGAACTCGACCGCCATATCGACGCTTCCACGCCGCTGGAAATTGCAACGGACACGATCATTTCCGAGGAGTTGCAAAAGCTGAAACTCAAAGTCGGCGAATTGAATCCGTCGCAGTGGGAATGGGTGTCGAGTTTGCCTTTAATTTCACCGCCACCGGTGACGCGATCGGACTCCTCCTGGAATCAACAAGCTCAGGGTGCAAATGTGCGCCTGAAAAGCTTTATTTGGACGAGTTACGCCGTGGCGGTGGTGCTGTTGGCGGGGGCGGGATTCAGCGAGTTATATGTGGATAATACCACGTTCGGATCGAATCCCTGGAA
Source organism: Limnospira sp. (assembly GCA_050045915.1). GTDB lineage: Bacteria > Cyanobacteriota > Cyanobacteriia > Cyanobacteriales > Microcoleaceae > Limnospira. The sequence goes on along the minus strand of JBNGCR010000021.1, from coordinate 42,651 downwards.
GGATTATTTTGCACTGATGGCTTGGGGATTTGGGGCGGAAGCGACCCGGGACGCGATCGCGAAAGTCGTCCAAAGTTGGGGGTTGCCGGGGTTGAATCCGTAGGATATCGCCGATTTTTAGATCATTTTAACGGAGATTTGGAGGTCAAAAGAAGATGAATGATTTCGACAAACATCCCGATTTTGAGGAGTGCGATCGGTTGCTGCGACAGTTGATCGATGAGGTGACATATTGGAAATCTGATTTGGCGGGGGGACGACAAGTCGCCCTGGGAGATACGGCCCTCGAACGGCTGTTCAAGACGGAAATCACGTTCGGAAATCCCCGAGATAAACTGATTCGTTTGACCGAGGATAATTTTCAGAGTGGCGGTGGGAAACTGAGTGAGATTTACCGTCAGCAAATGGCGGATACCCACGATTTTTATTCGATGACGTTGACGGTGAATTTGCGTCCCAAACCGGGGGTGCAGTTTCGGCGGCTGTGTTGCGAGTTGGACTGGAGTCCGAAAGGGGAAAAAGAGGCGATCGTCCAGGGGATGTTCCCCAAAAATGAGTGGCGGACACTGATGGAATGGGGCGCCGGAATGGATTTGGGTTTGAATGAAAATTTGGATTGGACGGTGGGTGTGGATAGTTCGAGTTTGGGGGAAATTGCCCGCCTTCCCGGAGAGTTAAAGGGAAAAGTTTCCAGCAAAAATGACCTGAAAGCGTTCGTCGTCGTCCCCAATTATCAATATCAGATCGGGCGGTCGGAAATCACGGCGTTGGGGGAAGGAAGTTCGACGTGTTACTGGTATATCAAAGATGCCGATATGCAAAAAAGGAGGAGTTTGGAATTGTCGGTTTTGTTTAAAGTTCCCCGGGGAGTTGGGGCGGTGCAATTGCGGGGCGTGGTTTGGGCGGAACCGAATATGAATTGGTTGACTGCCGATTTGAAAGAAGTGGTTCGGGAATTGAGCGATCGCCTGCGTTTTTTGTTGAAAAGTAAGGACGAAGCCGAGCGCAAATTAGCCCGAGGTTTGTCGGAAACCTGGGATTTGACGTTGCCGAATGCCGTCAATTAATGGGGCTTTTTTATGTGCAATATGATTTGGGAGGGACGGAGATGAAATCTGAGTATTCGACGTATTACACATATCAAATAAAGGTGGTCAGCCGAGAACGAGTTCAGGTGAAAAAATGGGATAATCGGCATCAGTCTTTGGGGGAACCGGCGGGAGTGTTGCGGGCATCCCACCGGGAACGGGCGGCGGAATTGTTGAAGGTTGCCCGGGACAACCTCCTCGACAATGCCGGCGAATCCCGCCGTTTGGGGGAGGCTTTATTTGAGTTGCTGTTCGACGAGGTTTTGGGGCAGGATTTTGTCAATTTTTACTATCAGGTGATTCAGCGAGAACGGCAGATCGTGCGAATTGAATTGGATATTGACGAACATCTGTTTCCGGATTTGGCGGCTTTTCCTTGGGAGTTTTTGTGTCTGCCCCAGCAGATGAATTTGGGGACGATTTGGCTGGGAACCGATCCGCATTTGGTGTTGTCGAGGCGGCGATCGCAGTGGATTCCGGCTCAACCGATCCGGTTGAAAAGCCGGGAAAAATTACGCATCGCCCTGGCGATCGCGGCTCCGGAGGATCTGGCTGCCGTCGCCTATGAGAAAGTGGAAACGGCTTTGGAAAAATTGAGTCAAAAATCCGATTTGTGGGAATTGATTCCGACTGTCAATCCGGCGACTCCGGAGGCGATCGACGAGATTTTGGAACGAGAACCCCACCTGTTCCATTTGATCGGACACGGGCGGTTTGAAAATGAAGACAATCGGGCGATCGGGCAAATTGCATTGGTTGACGATTTGAATGAGGCGATGTGGGTTGATGCCGACTATTTTAGCGAATTGTTTAACCGCCATCGTCCGGGTGTGGTGATGTTGCAGGCTTGCGAAGGGGGGATGCTGTCCGCCTCCGAGGCATTTGTCGGGGTGGCTTCGCGGTTGGTTCAGCAAAATATTCCGGTGGTTGTGGCGATGCAGTATGAAGTTTCCAATGTAACCGCGAGTCGGTTTTCTCGCTGCTTTTACGAACGGTTGTCTCGGGGGGAAGCGGTGGATATTGCCGCCCAGGAAGGACGGCGGGCGATCGCCTTGAGTCCCACCCAATATCGCCGGCGAGATTTTGCCACCCCGGCGATCTGGATGCGGGTGGCGGATGGGTTTTTATTCGGGCGATCGGCTCCTTCAAAAGCGGAAGTAAATGCACCCCAAAATACGGGAAATAATTTCCAAATTTATGAGAGCAAAATTGGCGAGCTTGCCGGCTCAAACATTTTTCACTATCAATGATAGTAATTCATTTAGAAAAAATTTCCTCGCCGCGTAGTGTTAAGATAAGGTGGAACTGATAAATCTGGTTTTGTTCTGCTTTCCATATAACCATATTGTTGCTCATTCTCATCTAAAAAATGATTGACGAATTCTTTTAAATCTCTAATGTTTAGATGAGTTGATGTTGTTCCATTCTCTGCTTGATTCCTTAAGTCTTTGACGATTTTACAAATTCTCACACCTTCTTGTGAGCGGGCGGGAATTATAGAACCGTGATGTAGAGCCACCAATTGCCATTGCTGGTTAAAAACCGGACTTCCTGATGAGCTAAAATCGGCATCAGCTTCATAGGTAATAAAGTTGTCAAAAACCAACAAAGTCCAATTGTTAGAAATTACGATTTCTTTTCGCCGTCCTTTGGGATGCTGAATGATGTTAACAGGTTCGCCATATTTAGCTCGTTCTTTGAAAATTCCTCTGATTATTTTAACGTCATCTAAATCCGGATTTTCTTCTTGATATTTTTGAAGAATAACAGCCTTAGAACTTTTGAGAAAAGCGTTAACCAAATCCGGCTCATCAGATTTTAATCTCGAAATTTCATCATCAATTGTTTCATCAGAAATCATGTATTTTGTTTCCTTCTTCAAAAAATCATGCCGAATGAATTTTTGATGTTCCTCAATATTTGGATAAATGAGCATGGATTCATCCAACATTTTAATCCAACCATATGTGTAGCCAGCTTGTTGAATATAATCCGGGTATTTTTCATGATTCATCGGCTTTTCTTCTAAGGTCAAAAGTGCATAGTCTAAAGAGTCGTTATTATAAGCTATGACTTGATCAACCTTGTATTCGACAGCTTGAATTTTGCGGCCCAACAAATCTTGCTCATATTCAAACTGTGCAATATAATCCCCAAGGTTTGGATCTAGCTGGTGGCTTTCAGTCATGATGCTTAATGCGTGAGAAACCGTTATAATATGGCTGGGTCCGACCAGAAACCCAGTCGCAAGTGGAATAAAATTTAAATCGACTATTTTTCGGCATAATTCCTGTTTATAATTTTCTTCAAGCAATTTATTGGAAAGCAATATTTGATTTAAATTTTCGTCATCTTTGCTGCCAAAAAAATCCTGTTTTTGCTCGATACTTAAACCCAAAATTTCCGACAAATGTAGCGCCGTAATTGAGGGAAATTTGTCAGTTTTATGTTCGGAATCAGATGTGCAAATACCGTCAACAAAATTTTGGGCGAAAGACCGAGAACACTTTAAGCCAATTCGACAAACCGCTTGCCCTTTCCAAAGACCAACTTCCAAAAAACGAAAGGGCAAAAAATCGGGTTCATCAAAGACGACACTGAGCTGAACTTGCTCTTGACTTTTGCCCGCCAAGCGACGTATAATTGTTTCGACCAATTCCGAACTATTGAGGGGAATCCGAGAGGCGATGTTTTCCGGAGACAAATGGTTGATAAAATTATTCGCACTCCGGCATAATATATGGCTGGGATTTTGTTTGCAAAAAGGTCTCAAACCCAAGGTCAGTATCAGCTCAGTATCCATCAAATTTCAAGGTTAATATACGACTGTATATGATTATATTTAAAAAAATAAGCAATGTCAACAAAAGTATTCGGGGCGTTAAATTTTCTCAAGATTCATTAAACAATGTTAACGAATCAATTGCGGGTCAAAGTTTTATATTTAGGATTTTTTCTCTTTTGTGTGTCGTAGCCTTAATGGGTTTATCTGGAATTCTTTCTGGATTTGTTGGTGCATTCATTTTTTCTAATATTCTGCTTCCCTTCAATCCCAATCGGATGCATTTTATAATTATTGCTTTTGTTTTATTGATTGATAGCATGACAGTTCTCCTCGGAGGATTCGGAGCAGGCGCTTTATTACTAACTTTCACAATTGTCGCTTGTTTCTGTTTATATACGATGTTGGGATTTGCGACCGATGACATTGTTATTATGGTCACTTCCCTGATCATTTGCTCGCTATTATTTTTAATATCTTTGACGGCTTTGATATCGGGATTTAATATTGTCAAAGCAATGTTTTCAAGCCCCCAAAAAATTAAATTATTTCCCCTGATTATATTGACAATTGCATGGGCTACAGGTTATTCTTTGTTGTCATTGGGAATGTTGGAAAATCCCGGAATTTCTCGGTTACAATTGACTCAAGATTTGGCGATAAAAATTAATTTGGTGTTGGCAATCGATGGTTTAATATTGAGTTTATACTCGTTATTTTTTGCTTTATATATAGTCAAAAATGACACGATTAATAATCGTTATTTTAGTTTTTTTTATGATTGGGCTGTCACCATAGCCTGTTGGGGTGGAACGTCATTTTATAACCTAGATTTAAGCCGTGTAAACTTTAGAAATGCCGACTTATCAAATACCGACTTGAGGGCGAAAAAACTGTATCGGACTTGCTTTCAAGGCGTCACCGGATTGGAGCGAGCCCGGGTGGACGATCGCTATTTAGATTTGCCAAATCCCCAAGTTCAACACCTGCTCACGAAAGGATATTCGGACGCGAAAGACTTCAGCCACGTCAACCTCAGAGGTGCTTATTTGCAAAACGCCGATCTGAGTCAATTCAATTTGACGGATGCCGAATTAACCGGCGCCGATTTAAAAGCCGCCGACTTGCGGGGGAGCTTATTGATGAGAACTCAAATGATCGACGTCGATTTAACCGGGGCAAAATTGACGGGATGCTGCGTCAAAGATTGGAGCGTCAACAGCCAAACCGACTTCACTCACGTCGAATGCGATTACGTTTATCGAGAGATCGATGAAGACGGCAAGTTCTGCGATCGCTTCCCGCAGAATCGCGACTTCGAGCCCCGGGAATTTGAGTCTTTATATCAGGAAGTGGAAAATGTCATCGAGCTCATTTTTAAAGAGGGAGAAGATTGGCGAGCGGTACTGTTCAGCCTGAAACAGATTCAGTTTGAAGATGAAGGGTTGGGATTGGAACTGAAAGGAGTGGAGCGGCGGGGCGATCGCTGGGTTGTGAAAGTCACTTACAATCCCCAAAGAGATAAAGCAGAGGTGGAAAAACGCCTCGATCGCGTCGTGGAAGAGATGCAAAAGCAACTGGCTGCCAAGGAACAACAAATTAATCAAATTTTGGGAATTGCCACCCATCAATCGGAAACCTTAAAAAATCAATCGGCGGCTTTAAAAGCGTTCAGTCAAAAATCTTTTGGCAACAGTTTTATTATCACCGGAAGTCAAATTCAAACCTTGGCGGGCACCGACGTGATCGAATACAACGAAGCATCCCAGCAAATTCGCAGTTGGGTGGCGAACTGTGGCGATCCCGAAAAAAATCGACCCATTTCGGAGCGTTTTTTAACCCAGTTAAACTCGGAAAATGTGACGGCGGAACAGCAAGCCGAACTGATCGAGCAAGTTTTACTTGCCGAAGCCAAAACAGAATCATTTTTCAGACAATTTTTACAGCAGCAAGGCTCGGAAGTCGTCGATCGCCTGCCGGAAACCGCCCTCTCAATGGCGCTGCGAAATGCGATCGCAAAGCTGTCCGAAGCCCCGGAATAGCCTCAATTTAAAATCGGCAATTTTATCGTAAATGTGGAACCTTTTCCGAGGCTACTGTCCGCGCCAATTTCGCCCCCGTGAGCCCGGACAATTTGATCGGCGATCGCCAATCCCAACCCGAATCCGCCGGAGGCTTTGGAACGCTTCAGATCGGCGCGATAAAAGCGCTCAAAGACGTGGGGCAACGCTTCGGCTGAAATGCCGATGCCGGTATCGGATACCCAAATTAACGCCCGTTCCTCCTCTGTCTTCAAACCCATTTGGATGCTTCCCCCGGCGGGGGTGTAGCGGCAGGCGTTGCTGAGGAAGTTGGCGATCGCCTGTCGCAACAAATTGGCATCTGCCCGCACTAAAATCGGGCGATCGGGTAGCTGTTTTGTCAGTTGTAAAGATTGATTTTTTGCCTGGGGAAGCCATTCCGAAAATAAATTGGATAAAAGCTGGGTTAAATCCACCGTTTGCATCGATTCGTCCGTCAGCAGCCCTTCGTGCCTCGCCAGAAATAACAGTTCCCCCACCAGGGAACTCATGTGTTTGGTGATGCCGACGATTTTTTGCAGGCGATTTTGAAGCGATACGGGGATTTCTTCGAGATCCTCCAAATCCATCAATACCACCTGGGCATTGCTCAAAACGGCTGCCAAAGGTGCCCTCAATTCATGGGAGGCGTTGGCGGTAAATCGTTGCAGTTGATCGCAGACATTTTCCAAACGTTGATTGCTTTGGCGGAGATTTTCTTCCCGATCCGCCAACTCGCGCTCCAATTGATAGAAAAGATGGACGGCAAAAGCTGCCGCGATCGTGCCGATCGCCACGGAAATGCACATAAAAATCCAAGTCAGTTGCCGGTAAAAATCGCGGTGTCGGATGCGTTTTATCAACAGTTCTTCCTCGGTTTCTGCGAAGCGATCAATTTCCCTGCGAGCCTCGTCCATCGTCGCTTTTCCCTCGTCCAACCAGTCATAAAGAGATGCCGCCGGCACCAAAACATCCGCCGTTCCGCGAATTCGTTTTAAGTCTTTTTGAAGGGCGAGTTTCTGTTTGAAAATCTCCAAGTTTTCATTAACAATTGCGCGGATATCCTGCATTTCGTGGGTTTGGTGCGGGTTGTCTTGCACCAAATTTTCTAACTGATCCAAAGAATCGGGAATCACTGCGATCGCGCGATCGTAAGGTTGCAAAAATTCGTCCCGCTGCGTCAGTCCGTACCCGCGAACCCCCGTTTCCGCATCGATCAACGCATTTAAAAGCTGTTTCGTTTCCAGCCGCACCGTCTGGGTGTGCTGCACCCAAGCTTCATCTTCCACCAGGTTGGATTTCAACCAGGCGAAGGCGGATAAAGTGGTAAATAAAAAGGTGACGGGAATGGCGACAATCGCCGTCCCACGAACGCGAATTGGCAGGGCGATCCAGCGCTTTTGAACTGTTTTGATAAGATCTGTCATTTTCTTATAAAGAAGGGGGTTCCAGGCGATAACCCGTGCCGTAAACTGTCTCGATCCAACTGTCGATTCCCAACTCCCGCAGCCGTTGACGCAGCCGTTTGACTCGGGCGACGACGGCGTTGCTTTCCGGTTCTTCTCCCCACTCCCAAAGGGCTTGTTCGATCTGGTCGCGGGTGAGTACCTGGCGGGGATGTCGCATCAGATATTCGAGGAGTTGAAAGTCGCGACTTTTCAATTTTAATTGTCGGTCGTTCCACTCCAAACACATGGTATCGAGGTACAACAATAACCCGTTCACTTCCAAGGAATCGCCGCACCAAAGGGGCGATCGCCGCCGCAGTGCCCGCACCCTCGCCAGCAATTCTTCCAAGTCCACGGGTTTCACCAAATAATCGTCCGCCCCGGCATCGAGCCCCGTCACTTTATCCGTCGTGGTATCCTTCGCCGTTAGCATCAGGACGGGGGAGGATTTCCCCATTTGGCGATAGTGGCGACACAAAATGATCCCGTCTTCTCCGGGCAGCATCCAGTCCAAAATCAGCAGGTCGTAGTCTTTTTCACCTATCAGCCAGCGGGCGTTTATTCCATCTTCGACGGCATCGACAATGTGTCCCGATCGCGTCAGGGCGGCGTGGAGGGGTTCGAGTTGTTCCGGATCGTCTTCTACTAGCAAAATCCGCATCTTTTACAGTGGAATAAATCGGCAAGCCAAGTCCGAGTGCGATACCCGCCCGGGCGATCGCGAATCGGCTCTGTTATGATTATTCAGTTATTCTATCACATCCATTTCAATTTTTAATGACTGTCAATCGCGATCGCGTCCCCTCCGTCCGCCCGCCCAAGGTGGGGGTCCTTCCGCATTGCGAATACGGATCACTTCTCCGTTATCGCGGGTGATACTGTAGGCATCGAAATCATAGTCGTCGTATTCGCCGACGACCGTCACCTTTTCCCCTTCTCGCAGCGAGATTTGGTGATACCAACGCGGCCCCGCATCGACGATAATTTGTCCGGTTCCGTCATCCAAAATAAATTCATTGCCGACGACACTGCGAACCGTCCCGTAAATACTCACGCCCGAATGACGCTGCAAATTCCCGATGGGAGTCTGGGCTTGAATGGGGGGATGACCGCCGGTTAAAATGGTAGAGGCGATCAGTAGTGCGGCAGTATATTTCACGATCATTTAACTGTATCAATTGGGTTGAACCGAATGATAAACCCAAATGATGACTGAAAAATGACCGGGACTCGGACGGCGACGGCCGAGAATTGACGGGCAAATGTTCTCCGCGTCATAATTTTGTCATGTTCTGATGGTAGAATTGGTTTTCAAAGGGTTGTGATGAGTTTCAGTCGTGAATCGAGTTGTCAAAATAGGCTCTACTTTACCAGTCGATGCGCGGGGATTTATCGTCCGCCGAGCCAGTCCCCATCAAATTGTTTCCCCCTGGCGATCGCTTATCGATGAAATTACCAGAGCTTATCGCATTCACTGGGGCGATCGCGTTCGCAGTATTTATATTCGTGGCTCCGTCGCCGCCGGACAGGCGATTTTGGGCGTTTCCGATGTCGATAGTTTTGCCGTAGTTTCGGGAGATTATCAACAGTGCGATCGCAGTTGGTTCGATTGTTTCAATCGAGAAATAACGCCCCGATATCCCTTTTGTAAGGGAGTGGAATTGTCCGCGATTTCCCGCGATCGCCTGTTGGATGTTTCGGATGATGGCTATTGGGGACTGCGGATGCTCATCGCCACCCAGTCCGCCTGCATCTGGGGGGAAGATATATCCGAACATCTCCCCAAATTCAAACCCGATATCGATGCCGTCAGCCACGCTTTCGACCTCCGAGACGACATCCAAAAAGTCATGTCCGACCTGTCCGATCGCGTCCCCCAAATGCCCCCGGAAGAACGCAGTGCCTACACTCAAAAAATCTGTCAGTGGATCATGAAACGGATCGTGCGATCGGGCTTTGAAATCGTCATGGAGAAAAAACAGTGCTACACCCGCGATTTATATCCCTGTTATCAGCTTTTTACCGAATCTTATCCGTCGCGACAACCGACAATGTATCGAGCTCTAACTTGGGCGATCAAACCCACCGACGATTCTCAAGCGATCGGCGATTTTTTGCACGATTTTGGAACTTGGTTGGCGGACGAAATCGATCGCGTTTATCCGCCCGAGTGAGCGATCGCTGCACTCCGGGCATTATATAGCAGTGTGAAATCATTCGTAAAAATTTGATCGGCTAAGAGTCCCCCAGAATTGGGGGGTTGGGGGGCGAGATCCTTTCCAATAATTTCCGATGGCTATATTTCATTCCCACGGGGCTTTAAAATTTGCCATTTTTTGCAACCCCTCATTCATGATGGGTTCCGCATCCAAAACCGCTTGAAACGCTTCCCATTGGCGATCGCCCAGGAAAAACATTTGGCGATCAAGGAAAGCCTCTTGAGCCGCCGCCGTAGCCGCATCCAAAATAAAATCAATACGGGTTTTCCCTTGCCATTGGGCGGCGCGATCGATGAGATCGAGTCGCTCCTCATCAATCTGTATACGGATCGATTGAGTTTTCTGATGGGGTAAAGTCATAATCTTGCAGGTATCGCGCTCATATATTCACTAATTTCAACAGTACAGCAATTTTCAATTCGGTGAGGTACGGGAGTGAAATTTAAGTCCCCCTTGTCAAGGGGGATTTAGGGGGATCGGATTGGTGGCATTGCAGAGGATTGGCGGCAACCCGAGACGCCTGCCCCCACGGTAT
>JBNGCR010000021.1:0-32419 GCA_050045915.1 Limnospira sp. | reverse complement strand
TGCAGGGGATTGGCGGGCAACCCTATAAGGTTGCCTCCACGGTATTGCAGGGGATTGGCGGGCAACTCTATAAGGTTGCCCCCACGGTATTGCAGGGGATTGGCGGGCAACCCTATAAGGTTGCCTCCACGGTATTGCAGGGGATGGGCCGGCAACCCTGTAAGGTTGCCTCCACGGTATGATTTCACCCCTGTACTATAAGTGTAGAGGACTCAGGAAAGCCACCGATGGACATTCAAACCCCCGATTGGGTCAAGCATTCTGTCTTTTATCAAATTTTCCCAGACCGTTTCGCCCAAAACCAGAAACCCCGCCAGCAACTCCTCGCCTCCCCCAAATGGGAAGCGTGGGAACTGCCCCCCACCCTCCAGGGTTACAAGGGGGGGAACCTGTGGGGGGTGATCGAACAACTGGACTACCTGCAGGACTTGGGAATTGACGCCATCTACTTCACCCCGATTTTCCAATCCGCCAGCAACCACCGCTACCACACCCACGATTACTATCAAGTCGATCCGATTTTGGGAGGAAATCCGGCCCTGCGGGAACTGCTCGACGCCGCCCACGATCGCAACATCAAAATCGTCCTCGACGGCGTATTCAACCACGCCAGTCGGGGATTTTTCTTTTTCAACGACATCCTCGAAAACGGGCCCTACTCCCCCTGGCTGGACTGGTTCAAAGTTCAAAAATGGCCCGTGTCCGCCTACGACGGCGAGAAACCCGCCAACTACGTCGGATGGGTGGGAAATCGCGCCCTGCCGGAGTTCAACCACGACAACCCCGACGTGCGGGAATACATCATGGAAATCGCCGAATATTGGCTTGACTTCGGCATCGACGGCTGGCGGTTGGATGTCGCCTACGAAATCGAAACCCCCGGATTTTGGCAGGAATTCCGCGATCGCGTCAAAGCCCGCAACCCCGAAGCCTACATCGTCGGGGAAGTGTGGACCGACGCCCGAGAGTGGCTCGACGGGACCCAATTCGACGGGGTGATGAATTATCTATTCACCGGGCCATCCATCGCATTTACGGCGGGCGATCGGGTGCGGATGGACCTAGTGGAGGGCCCCTCCTACTTCCCCTATCCGCCCCTGGACGCCGAAGCATACGGCAACAAAATCCGGGAACTCCTCGCCCTCTACCCCTGGGAAATTCAACTCGCCCAACTCAACCTCCTCAACAGCCACGATGTCGCCCGACTGATCAGCATCGTCGGGGGAGACAAAGACAGCGTAAAACTCTCCACCCTGCTGCTTTTCACCTTTCCGGGTGCCCCGAGCATCTACTACGGCGACGAAATCGGTTTGGAAGGGGAATTCGACCCCGACTCGCGGCGCGGCTTCCCCCCCAAAGAACAGTGGGATATGGAAACCCTCGACTACCACAAACGGCTGATCGCCCTCCGCCACGAGTACCCGGCTTTGAGAACTGGTTCCTATGAAATTCTCTTCGCGGCGGGGATGGTTTACATTTTCGCCCGCATTTTGGACGGGGAAGAACTCATTATTGCCGTCAACAGCGGTTTGGAATCCGTCCAAATCAGCACCCCGGTTTCCCAACTCGCCACCCAACCGGAGCGGATGGTTTACGGAACCTGTACCGCCCGCTGGATGGAGATGGGGACCCAAACTCACGTCGAGTTGATCTTGCCCCCCCGCAGCGGGTGTATTTTGGCTAATCGTTGATTGGATGGGGTGTGGGGAAATCTCCTTTCCCGTTCCCCGTTCCCCACTCCCTTGATTCGAGAGTTCTCAATTCTGCCTATCTGCCTATAGTGGAAGGTAGACTCTTTGAAATGCGCCGTCCGTCAATCTTAACGATGACTCAACACCAAAACTCGATCCTCACCCAAATCAAAGAACTGACCGACTCTTTTCTCCCCCGCCTGATCGAAATCCGCCGCCACATCCACGCCCACCCGGAACTCAGCGGCCAAGAATATCAGACCGCCGCCTATGTCGCGGGGGTGCTCTCTTCCTGCGGTTTGCACGTCCGGGAGGCGGTGGGAAAAACGGGCGTCGTGGGGGAACTCAAGGGATCTGACGCGACGATCGCGGATTGGTTGGCGATTCGCACGGATATGGATGCCCTGCCCATCCAGGAACTCACCCAGTTGGACTACGCCTCCCGCCGTCCCGGCATCATGCACGCCTGCGGCCACGACCTCCATGCCACGGTGGGGTTGGGGACGGCGATGGTTTTATCGCGCCTGCAAGAGCAACTCCCCGGCCCGATGCGGTTCATCTTCCAACCCGCCGAGGAAATTGCCCGGGGTTCCACCTGGATGGTGGAGGACGGGGTGATGGAGGACGTGAGGTCAATTTTCGGGCTCCACGTCTTCCCGTCCATTCAGGCGGGGCGGATCGGCATCCGAACCGGGGCCTTTACGGCGGCGGCGGACGATTTGGAAGTGACGATTATCGGCGAATCGGGACACGGCGCCCGCCCCCACGAGGCGAAGGATGCTATCTGGATCGCCGCCCAGGTGATCACGACTTTACAACAGGCGATCGGCCGCACCCACAATCCCCTCAGACCCGTGGTTTTGACGATCGGGCAAATTTCCGGGGGGCGGGCGCCCAACGTGATCGCGGACCGGGTAAAATTGTCGGGGACGGTGCGATCGCTTCACCCGGACACCCACGAAACCCTCCCCGAGTGGATCGAAAATATCGTCGCCGGCGTCTGCCAGATGTACGGCACCCGCTATGAGATGCAGTATCGGCGGTGCGTGCCCTCGGTGCAGAATGATCCGGCTTTGACGCAGTTGATCGAAGCGTCGGTGCGGGAAGCCTGGGGGAATGATAGCGTCGAAATTCTCCCCGAACCTTCCCTCGGCGCCGAGGATTTTTCTGTGTATTTGAATCACGCGCCGGGGGTGATGTTCCGCCTCGGGATCGGACGCCGGGACAAACCGAATTATTCCCTGCACCATCCCAAGTTTGAGGTGGACGAGGAGGCGATCGCGATCGGAGTCGTTACCCTCGCCTATTCAGCTTATCAATTTTGGCAACGGGATCTGAAAACCAATTCACTGTCTAATGGGATGGACTCGAAGATTTGATTTCTGAGCTATTCCTTCCTCAGAATTATTCTGAATGTTGAATGATTCTGAATTAGACAGTCAGACTCCCCCCATTCTCGGGATCTGGGGAAGCGGTTTGAGCCGTATGCTAAAATTAAAGATGTGCGTGCGATCGACAGCTTTTAATGACAAAAAAAGCAAAATTTAAACCCTCAAAATGAACCCGTGGCTCCGGTCGAATTGGTGTTTCTTTTAATTGTAATTACCGAATTATAGCCGGGAACAGAAATCAAAACGATTGACCGTCGGGGGTGGAAAAATCGTCCCAATTCGACCCCCAAAAAAGGAAAACTTACCAATTCTTTGATTTTTGCCTTTCAATTCGATCGCAATGCTCCGAACTGCCAAATATAGTGCCAACTGTCATCACTGACGGGGGGCGATGTCGGAGAGCGAATGCAAAATCATATCGAGGGGAAGCCATTGATTTTATGGGTGTTATATGCGATCTAGTCACGACAACGCTGAAGAGTGGTTATCTCAGCATCGAACAGGAAAATAAATTGAAACAGCTTTTGCAGAACACAAAATACAGTCGAGAAGATTTTGATGCGTTTATTAGCCTGCAAAATGCAGCCATTGATGGACGAGTTCGGCAAGAATCCCGGGAATTATTGATGATTGCACGGCAAGGGTAAATTATCGACTCAACCAGGCGATCGCTTCTTTGATCCATATTTCGGCGACATCCGTTTCCGTCAATTTGCCCTCAGTTGCGATCGCCTCCAACCCTTTCATCACCTCAGCTCCGGTGTATCCCAATGCCAGCAACGTCATTTCCACCTCTTCCCGAATATCCGGTGTCAAACCCGATGTCGTGACAGTTTCCAGTCCCGCCTGCTGTCGCCACTCCGACAACTTCGCTTTTAATTCTAAAGCGATGCGTTCCGCCGTCTTTTTTCCCACCCCCGGCGTTTTCGAGAGAACTGCCGTATTTCCCCCTACGATCGCCTGGACCAAATCGGGCAGTTCCAGTGTATCCAAAAGTGCGATCGCTAGTTGGGACCCGATGCCACTCACACTCACTAACTGGCGAAACAGATCCCGTTGGGCCCAACTCGAAAACCCGTAGAGAACCATGCGATCGTCCCGAACCTGCAACTGGGTAAACACCTGCAGCGGTTCCCCCGCAGCGGGAAACGTCCCCTGCATCCGGGGTACAATTTGCACCTCGTACCCCACCCCCTGCACATCCAGCAGCAAAATCACCCGATTTCCCGCCCCCTTGTAAATTCCCGCCACCGTTCCGCTCAGATAACCGATCATCGCATTTCAAAATGAATCAATTAAAGCATTATAAATTGTAGTCGGGTAGGGTGCGTTCCCAACCGTCACCAACCGACTTGACCAATCATCCCGGGGGATGACTAATTGCGTCGCCAGGGGTTGCCATATCGCCTGAGACACGGCAACCGGATTTCTGCCAGAAGATCCGGCGATCGCTGCCTAACGACCCATCAACTTAGCCGTTAGTTAGGTTGTTTGAGTAGAGTTAAATTGGGGCATTTCATTCATCCACCCCGATCGCCAACAGAAATAGTGCTACGATCGCACAGGTGACAAGGAAAAATCGGATTGCGACGACATCAATTATTATCTTGGCTTCCCGACCTCGATCGCCAGGTGTGGATTTTGGCGGTGGGGCGGCTTCTCTCCCAAACCGGGACGGGATTCACCCTCTTTTACGCCCCAATTTTTTTCGTCAATCAAGTGGGACTCTCCGCCACCGCCGTCGGGATCGGCCTGGGAAGCGCCCAAATTTCCGGGCTGGTGGGGCGGCTGCTGGGGGGATCGTTTTCCGACTCCCCCGACTGGGGACGGCGGCGGACGCTGCTGTTGTCGGCCCTGGTGTCGGCGATCGCATCCTTCGTGTTAGCCTTCGCCGGCAATTTTGCGATGGTGGTAGCGGGAAATCTGTTGATGGGATTGGGGATCGGACTCTACTGGCCCGCGACGGAGGCGGTGGTGGCCGATCTGACCGAGGGAAAGACGCGAAATGAGGCCTATGCCATCACCCGCCTGGGGGACAATATCGGCCTGCAGTTGGGGATTATCATGGGCGGGGTGGTGATCGCCACGACGGGGGCCTACCGATCGCTTTTTATCATCGACGGACTCTCATTTGTGGTCTTTTTTGGAGTCATTTACGCCGCGATCGCCGAAACTTACAAACCCCAAATTATTGCCCAATCCGAGAGTCCCGAAAAACCCTCAAACGGTTGGATCGTCGCCCTGGGCGATCGCACCTTGCTGATTTATATCGCCGTCAATATCCTGTTCACTTTTTATATGTCCCAAATCCACAGCACTATCCCCCTCTACCTCAACAACTTCGTCCGACGGGATTTTTCGGCGGGGACGATCAGCGCCCTCTTTGCGGGGCATACGGCGATTTCAATTTTATTGCTGTTACCCGTCGCCCGACTGTTGAATCCCTTCAGTCGTCCCCACGCCCTGATCGCGTCGGCGATGCTGTGGGGGGTGGGATTTTTAATTGTAGGATTGATGGGGATGGCAAAAACGGGAACGTTGTTATTGGCGATTTTGGGACTGGGAATTTTGGCGATCGCGACCGTGAGTTACACCCCCGCCGCCTCCGCTTTGGTGGCCGATCTCGCCCCCGAATCCTTGCGAGGGATTTATTTGGCCCTCAACGCCCAATGTTGGGCGATCGGCTATTTGATCGGCCCGCCGCTGGGGGGATGGGCGCTCGACCAAACCCCCGAAATCGTTTACAATTTTTGGCTGGGATTGGCTGCGAGTGTCGGCATCGCGATCGCCATTTTGCAATCCCTCCACCGACAGATCGCTCGCCGCCCAAATGGTTGATTGCGAAGAAACCGGGTTGATCTCCAGATGCTTTGATCAACTCGGTTTCTCGAAATTTTCAATTGGCAATTTTTGTCCACAGATTTCGCCGATTTTCGCCGATCATTTGTGGTTGGGGTGAGGGTCGCCGGGATCTTCATTGACAATTGACAATTACTCATTCATTTTGATAGTCTCGAGGAAAACGTATTCAGGAATGACCAAGCGCATTTTTGTGACCGGGGGGAGTGGCTGCGTCGGCCACTATATCGCCGAGACGCTGATCGAAAATACCGACGACGAACTTTATTTTTTGGTGCGGAACCGGGAAAAGTTCGGGTTCGACGAGAAAATTCGCCCGGGAATCCATATGATCGAATCCGATTTGCGAGATATCCGTCAATTTTCAGATTTGTTGAAAACCATCGATATCGCCATTTTGGCGGCGACTTCCTGGGGCGGACAACCGGAGGTTTTTCAGGTCAATGTAGACAGTATCCACCAGTTGCTACAATCCCTCGATCGCCAACGGTGCGAACAGGTGATTTATTTCTCGACCGCCAGCGTCCTCGATCGCCACAATCAACCTTTACCAGAAGCCGGAGAAATCGGCACCGATTACATCCGTTCCAAATTCGATTGTCTGCAGGAAATTTCCCGGCGAAAATCCGAGTTTCCCCCCCTGCGGGTCCTATTTCCCACCCTCGTTTTGGGGGGAGATGCGGACAAACCCTATTCTCACCTCTCCTCGGGGTTGCCGGAGGTGGCGAAGTGGGTCGATCTGATCCGTTTCTTCAAGGCTGATGCCAGTTTTCATTTTATCCACGCCGCCGATATCGCCAAAGTCGTGGGTTATTTAGTCAAGAATCCACCACAATCCGAGGAAACCGAGTGGTTGGTGCTGGGAAATCAACCACTGACGTTAAATGAGGCGATCGCCCAAACCTGCGCCTACTATCGTAAATCGATCAATTTTTCCATCCCCCTCTCCCTGTGGCTGGCCAATATTTTCATCGCCCTCTTTCGGGTGCAAATGGCGCCTTGGGATCGCTTCTGTTTGAACGACCGCCATTTCACATACGAAAATCCGGTCAGTCCCGCCTGTTTTGGAGAAAAAACCCGATTTCCCACCCTAACCGATATTCTGGCGGAATTCGCGCCGCGATCGCGCTGAGACTGTCAAAATTTGACATCCTCCCCGCCCTAAAGGGACGGGGATTCCCACACCTTACGATATGAAAATTCTTGTGGTTGAGGACGATTTACCCACGGGTTCCGTTTTGGCCAGTATCCTTGAGGAACACCACTACACCGTCAACGTCGCGACGGACGGACGGACGGGACTGGAATGGGCCGAAGCGTTCGACTACGACCTGATCTTGCTCGATATCATCCTGCCCAAACTTGACGGAATTAGCCTCTGTCAGAGGTTGCGATCGCGGGGGTGTCAATACCCGATTTTATTACTCACCGCCAAAGATAGCAGCAGCGATCGCGTCTTGGGGTTGGATGCCGGCGCCGATGATTACGTCGTCAAACCCTTCGACCCCCCCGAACTGATGGCCCGCATCCGGGCATTGTTGCGACGAAATACGCCGGCGACCACATCGATTTTGCATTGGGAAAATCTCACCTGCGACCTCGCCGGGAGCAAAATTACCTGCGACGGCGAAGTATTGCACCTGACGCCCAAAGAATACTGTCTGCTGGAATTATTTCTCCTCAATCCCCGGCAAATTTTTAGCAAGCGGGCCCTCCTCGATCGCCTCTGGGATTGCGCCGACTCCCCCAGCGAGTGGACGGTTTCCACCCACGTCAAATGTCTGCGCCAGAAACTCAAGGCAGCCGGGGCCAACGACCCCATCGAAACAGTCCACGGCCTGGGATATCGCCTGCAACCGCCAAGTTATGACATCCCAACAGAAGCGCCCGTCTCCGAACCCGAACCCCCGCAAAATAAAGAACGAAAAGCCAAAGCCATCACGGACAACATTTGGCGACAATACCGCGATCGCTTCCTCACACAAGCCGCGGAACTCGAACACCTCCTCGACGCTCTGATCGCGGAACCCGAGCGCCCCCAAATTCGCCGGCAAGCTGAACAGATCGCCCACAAACTCGCCGGTTCCTTGGGATTGTTCGACCGTCCGGTGGGTTCGGATCGGGCGCGAAATTTGGAAAACTGGCTCCAATCGGGAGAACTGGCAGACCCCGGCCAGCAGCGGCGGGCGAAAAACTGGATCGGACAACTGTACCGGGAGGTAGGCCGAGATTCCGACCGCCCCTCCACCGCCGAGCGATCGCCCGTTATTTTGATCGTAGACCGCGATCGCGTTTTGGCCGAACAGGTGCAGCTCGAAGCCACCGGGTCGGGGTGGCGGGTAGAGGTCGCCCCCGATTTAAACTTAGTCCGTCCAGCGATCGCCGGAGTGTCCCCCGATGTGATACTGCTCGATCTCGGCATCGACGAACCGGCCGAAGAGGGCATGACCCTGCTGCGAGAACTCTGCGATCGCAAACCCCCCATTTCTGTGTTGGTGTTCGCCTCCCAAGATAGCCTCACGGAACGGGTCGAGATCGCCCGCCTGGGGGGATGTACCTTTCTCCACAAACCCCTGTCCGCCCGTCAAATTTTAGAGGCGATCGGGACGGTTTTGTCGCAAAGTTCCGAGTCCTTTCACAATCGCATTTTGATAGTAGATGACGATCCCCTCACCGCCGCCCGCCTGTCCGATTTGCTCCGACCCCACAATATCGATGTCATCGCCCTCGACGCACCGCAACAATTCTGGGAAACCCTCAACCGCTGCCAACCGGATTTGCTGATTCTTGACTTGGAAATGCCGGGATACAGCGGTTCCGATCTGTGTCGGGTCGTGCGCCAGGATTTTCAATGGCACGGCCTCCCGATTTTGTTCCTTTCCGCCCATCGCGACCTCGATTCCATCAACGGCGCCTTCGCCGCCGGTGCCGACGATTATATCGTCAAAGATGTCGAAGAAGCTGAATTGACGGGCCGCATCATTCACCGCCTCGGCCGCAGGAATAATTAATAATTAATCATTAATCATTAATCATTAATCATTATATTTTCGGTCGTTAAGATGTAAGTAGATATCGGAAATCTCAATTATTTCGACCGCCATGACAACTGCCCCATCTCTCGCCCCCAATCAACCCCAACCGCGATCGCAGCGGGCGATCGTCCATCTGGAAGCCGTTACGAAGGTTTACGGGATGGGTGACGTCGAGGTTCGCGCCCTCAACGGGGTCAGTCTGACCGTGGAACCGGGGGAATACTGCTCCATTATGGGGGCCTCGGGTTCCGGAAAATCTACCGCCATGAACATCATCGGCTGTCTAGACCGCCCCAGTTCCGGTTCCTATTACCTCGATGGCGTAAATGTAGCGAAAATGTCCGAAGCGGATCTGGCGAAAATTCGCAATTTGAAGATCGGCTTCGTGTTTCAGCAATTCCACCTACTCTCCCAAATGAGTGCCCTCGATAATGTCATGTTACCGATGCTCTATGCCGGAATTGCCGGCTCAGAACGCCGCGATCGCGCCACAGAAGCCCTCAGACGGGTGGGGTTGGAAAATCGCCTCCACAACAAGCCCAACCAGCTCTCCGGGGGGCAGCAGCAGCGTGTCGCCATTGCCAGAGCGATCGTCAACCGCCCCGTCCTCCTCCTCGCCGACGAACCCACCGGCGCCCTGGACTCCAAAACCACCCAGGAAGTGATGGATATCTTCACCGAACTCAACGACAGCGGCATGACGGTGGTGATGGTCACTCACGAACCCGATGTCGCCCGCCAAACCCGCCGCATCGCCTGGTTTAAGGACGGTCAGGTAATCCACTCCCACCTCGCTCCCGAAGACCTGCACAGCGCGGTTTTGTGAAAAATGATAGCACCCGACCTCTGTGCGCGATCGGGTGCCGTTTTTGCAGTCATTCCTGGCCGGAACCGGGAGGTTAGCCCCTTCTCGTTAGGGGTGGAGTTCCATTACAATAGTTGCGATCGACGATCTCAGACCGCAGCTTGGCGGGGAGGGCGGGAAGTTCGCCCGGGGCCAGCTTCCGCGCTTCGGGATGGAAGACTACCCGCTTGCAGACCACTTCGCTGCTTCCCACGGATGCGTAATCCCAAATATAGTTTTCCGTATCGTTGACGATCGCCTCGGCCGGGGAAAGGAATGAACTCAGCAGAACGAATTCCAGGGTCACTAAAGCCGTGATGACAAACTTCCACATGATTCACCTTTTGCCCAATTCGTAAAAAAGGGGGGTTTAACTCGACTATCTCCATTATCTCTCGGAAAATTTGGAGTGTCAAAGAAAGTCGGTTCGGGAAACTCTCCCCCGCCCCGATCGCTGGCCGGATTCCCCGCGCCCCATCTCGGTCAAATCGAGAGCCAAAACAACGAAAAATCCCGGGTCGATCTGGATGGATGTCAGAAGGAAATCGACCGCCGGACGGACGTTTTGGCTTTTTACTCGCGTCGATCTGGGACGGCTGTGGCGATCGGCGAAATCCCTTTAATCTCCATCCGTAAAATCCCGGATAACGGGCGATCTTAAAACGATTTGTAAAGCGTTTTACCCTTTTCCCTCCACCCCTCCCCGCACCCGACACCCGATCGCCCAGGAGTCTGTCCGGTCAAAACCCGGATCTGATATAATGACTCCGACCCACTGAATCTGGAATCGATTCACCGCTATTATCCCATGTCAGAAATTATCCAAATTCCGAATAGCATCTGGATGATCACCCAAGATTCCCCCCCCACTCCGACCGCCGCAGACGATCCCCCAGAAAAACGGACTCGAAAAACCGCCGTTTCCGCCCAAACCATGCAGCAAAATATGAGCCAGTTTTTATTGGTAATTGGCGATGTTTTTGTGCAGGCAGAACAGCAGGCGTTTCAAATGCAGCAGGCTTCGGGAAATGCTCAAAAGTCGCCCCTGCAACTCGATCAAGTGGAGTTATTTATCACGATTGATGGCGAAGGCAAAGTCAGTTTGTGCGGAGATGATCGCGATCGCGGCGCGGTGAAATTGACCTTCAAACGCAATCAAAATTCCCCCAAAAAATAGGGGGTTGACAGGGGACAGTGCGATCGCCTATAATAAGTCCGTGGGGGTAACATGGCTATACGCATGACTAAAAAATCAACGCCCCAACAATTAGGCGGCCAACTTCTGTTTCGCCCACCTCGCCCGGGCAGATACAGCCAACGTCTCATCTCGATCGCTCATCCCGCCCAACCGTTCCAAAACCGATTGGAACCAATCCGGTTTTTCCGCCTCCGAACTCGCCAACCCCTCCAAGCCCACAACCGCCGCATAGCGGACGATCCATTCCGGGTCTTCCGACACCGACAGCAGGGTTTTCAGTGTCCTCACCTTCGCTGGCGCGCTCGCCTCCGGGGGCAAATCTTCCCAGCGGATCGCACCCAACCCCCGGGCCGCCGCCCGTCGCACGCTGAGGGCGAAATCGCTGGCCGCCGCCTCCAGCAAAACATCCAGTCCCCGGGGGTCGCCGATCCCCGACAGCGCCCGCACCGCCCAGGCCCGGGCCCCGTAATTGTAGCCATCCAGCTTTTCCAGCAGGGGGACGACGGCGGGTTCACCCACCGCCATCAACCCGTCCACCGCCGCCACCGCCGCCCCGGGGTTGTTGAAACCGAGGACGCGAATCAGGGTGGGGATGGCTTCCACGGACTCGGTGGCGGCGAGTTCCGCCACGGCCCGGACCAATTTGGGAGCGGAGTCGGCCTCTTCGACGGCTAAAATTAATTCCTGGGTCGTTTTCATCAGAGCAAAGAATCCATCAAGTCCATCAAGTGAACGGCCTCCTCGGAGAGGGAGGTTTCGTCCGTTTGGCGGAGGTGGTGTTCGAGAAGTCCTTGCAGGGCGATCAACTTGAGGCTATTTTCGGCCAGGGTGGCGGCGATGGGTTCGGCGGCTCGCAAATATCCGATCGCCCCCAAATCCATCAGGGCGCTGCGCCGCAGTTGCAGGTCATCTCCCCGCAACGCTTCGATCAGGCGATCGCCATAAACCGCCTCCCCCGTTAGTTGGTACATCGCCCGCCTGGCTGCATATTGGATCCGTGGGAAGGGGTGATGGGTGAAGGGTTCGATATCCGGAATCGCCTCCGTCGCCCCCAACATCCCGATCGCCTCGATGACCGCGTCGTAGGGTTCGAGCAGGTGAGGTTTTCCCGGAATCGCTTCCGTATCTTCCATGCCGCCGGCCAGCAATTTCTGCAAAGCGGGGACGCAACCGCCATCGCCCAGGGCCTCCAACGCCTGGGCTGCCGCCTCCCGGACGTAGAAATCGGAACAATCCAAGCTTTTAATCAGGGGTTCGACGGCGCGGCGGTCGCCCAATTTTCCCAGGGCGCGGGCCGCGTTCCGCCGCAGGGGGTAGCCCCCGTCTTCGGTGCGGTCGGACTCGTCGTCGAGGGCATCGATCAGGGCCGCGATCGCCCGGGGGTCGTCCACGCGAAATCGCCCCAGCCACCAGGCAGCGTAGTAGCGGCGGTTGGGTTCGGCATCGTTGAGGGCCGCGATCGCCTGTTCGACTGTCCAAGCTTCGCCCCCGGCCGGAGCATTTCCGGTCGGGGTTTTCGGTTCGGAATCCTGCATGGAGATTGCAATCGGTGGTCTAAACTATTCGCCTTCCGACTCCGGGTTGGCAGTCATCGGCTCGATGTTGACAATTTTACCACCCATGCGGGTAATCCGCTGCATTTCTTGATTCATCCGATTGTAAGGGACGATCAAAAATTGACTGGCGCTGGATCGAATCGGATACTCCGTCTTTTCAGTTTCGTCATTCTGGCGCATTCCCACCACTTCATATCGGAAGAAGCGTGCACCCGAGGGGCTGCTGCCCATTTTTCCGGCACTGATGTAACCCAACATTGTGCTTATTAATCTCCCAAAACGATCAGTGTTTTCCGTTTCAATCCTCAATTTTAGATGTTAGATCGCAAACAATCTAACATCTAAAAATCAACCGAGTGAGCCCCGGTTAGATGGGCGTGATGCTGGCGACCTTACCGCCCTGGCGCTGAATTTGCTTGAGCTGTTCCGAAAGCTGGTCGTAAGGAACGATGAAAGCCTTGCTGCTGCGGCGGACTTTGGGATACCGACGCTGGACAATTCCGGCCACTTCCACCCGGTAGGTGCGTCCCCCTTGCAGGACGCCGCCCTGGCTGAAACCCGTGCTGGGGTTGACACTCTGGCCGGAGGGCTTGTAGGACCAGCCGGTCGTACCGCCGGAGGGCGCCACGACCGTGGAAGCCCGGTTGCCACCGAGTTCCTGGGCCAGACGGGACATCTGCCCTTCCGCCTGGGAGCGATCGCTGTTGGCGTAGCCCCGGTAGAGGCGGAACATCCGAGGGAACCCGACGGTTTTTTGACCCCGCTGGGTTTCAAAGCCCCGGTAGTAGGGGACGATACTTTCGCCGAAGCTCTCCAGATATTCCGGGGAATCGATATAAGAATCGATGTCGGCGTCGTAGCCCTTGTTTTGGTACAGGTCGAGGTGGAAAATCACCTCGGACTCGTCGTAGGGGGCGCGGCCGAGCAAGTGCTTGTAGTTGAGCTCGATGACCCGGGTCTGGAAGTTGGGGTAGAAGAACTTTTTCTTGTAAAGTTCCGATTTCGCGACGCAGCGAACGAACTCCCGAACCGTGATACTGCCGTCGCACAGCAGCGACTCCGCACTGATCAGGCGCTCGGATTTCATCAGGTAATCGTTGCCCAGAACCTGGCGGTAAACCGCGCGGATCACTTCTTGGGCATTTTCTTGGGTCCAGTTGGGACGCAGCTCCACCCGGGAACTCTCCTGGAAGGCTGTCGTCCCCAGCCGGGACGCTTCTTGTGTGATGGCCACTCAAATCCTCCTGTGTTGACAACTGACTTGGGAATTGCTGGCGGCGTGGATGTTTCCGATCGGACGGGATTTCTGCTATGATTGTTGACTGGTTGACAGTTAACAACTTGCTGTTCTAAGCAGGGGTCACGCTGATGACCCGGCCGCCCATACGGTTGACCCGCTGCAACTGTGCCGACAGTTGCTCGTAGGGTACGGTGTATTCCGCCGTCGCTCGACGCATTTGCGGTCCCGACCGTGTGGGTTTTTGCACCACGACCACCCGGTAAAGTTGTCCGCGATCGCCGCCGTTGGTCCCCGTCAGGGTCTGTTTGCCCCCCGGTGCCTCAATGGGCGAGGACGTATTGCGGGCGATGTCCCAGGTCAGGCGGGCTTGCTTCTGGTTTTGGGCGCGATCGCTATTGGCATAACCGCGATACAGTTGGAACATCCGGTTGAATCCGGTGGTTCTCTGGCCCCGGCCGGTGGTGGAAAATCCCCGGTAGTAGGGAACCACGCTGTCGCCGAAGCTTTCGGAATATTCCGGGGAATCGACGTAGGAACTGATTTCCGCCTCGAAGCCCTCATCGTTGTAAAGATCGACGTGGAACGCGATCTCGGACTCGTCGAGCGGTGCGCGGCCGAGCAGGTGCTTGTAGTTCAGTTCGATGAACCGAGTTTGGCTGTTGCCGTAGAAAAACTTCTTCCGGTACAGTTCCGACAGCGCGATCGCCCGCACGAAATCCCGGACGGTAATTTCTCCCTGACGCAACAGCGACTCCGCGCTCCTCAGGCGCTCCCGCCGCATCAGGTGCTCGTTCCCCATCACCTGCCGGTAAGCCGCCAAAATGACCGCCTGCACGTCAGATTCCGTGAAGTTGGAACGCAATTCCACCCGTTCGGATTCTTCAAAGGCTCGGATTCCTAGGCGACTGCCTTCAATTAAGCCAACCATATGAATCTTCTCCCGATATTTAAAGTTCTCAAAATGAGACGAAAAAACGGTTTTTAATCCGGTTCGGTATTCAGAGCTACCGAACAAAAGATGCCCGGACTGCTAAATAACTGCTAACCCAATTGCTAACAGCTATTTACCGTTCCGGGCACCGGAAAGCGGATCTAGCTCAGGGCGTTGATCGCGTAGTCGAGGTAGGAGTTGGCTTCAACCGCGGCGTCGCCAGACAGACCGTGGTTGGCTTTGATGTGCTTGAGGGCTTCGATGTACCAGCTCGGAGACAGCTCGAACGTCCGGTTGATTTCATCGATGCCGGCAATCAGGTACTCATCCATGGGGCCGGTGCCACCCGCGATCAGGCAGTAAGTCACCATCCGCAGGTAATAGCCGATGTCGCGGGAGCACTTGTCCTTGCCGCGCTGGTCCGCCGCGTAGTTCGGTCCCTGCATTTGGGTGGTGTAGGGGAACTTGTTGTAAACGGCTTGAGCCGCGCCGCTGATCAGGCTGTCAGCTTTGGTGGTCAGGGCTTTGGCAGCTTCCAGACCGGCTTTGGCTTGGCGAAAACGGCCGAAAGCCACTTGGATTTCGGTGCTGCTCAGGAAACGGCCTTGGGAATCGGCGATGGAAACGGCTTCGGTTAGGGGGGTTTTCATTCTCGAGTTATCTCCCTAGTGGTTTACAAAAAGTTTGGTTAGATAAGGGAAGCCAACAAAAATGATGACTTCAAGGGTGCGAATTGTTATTTGCGATTCGGTCGCCAGCTTAGGCAACAGCCGCGGCGGCGCGATCGAAGTAGCCCGCGATTTCAGACGCCAGGGCGCTGCAATCTCCGGGGGTGATGCCGGCGGGATCGTTGACGATTCCCAGGGCGGCTTCCTTCATTTTTTCGACGCCGGTGGCGACGGAGGCACCGGGGACGCCCAGAGCCAAGTAGGTTTCGCGCAGGCCGTTCAGGCAACGATCTTCCAGAACGCTGGCATCGCCGGCGAAGATGGCGTAGGTGACATAGCGCAGGATGATTTCCATGTCACGCAGGCAGGCAGCCATGCGACGGCTGGTGTAAGCGTTACCGCCAGGAGCGATCAGTTGGGGCTGCTCGGAGAACAAAGAGCGGGCAGCATTGGAAACGATGGTGGAAGCGTTACCGGTGATGCGGTTGACGGCATCCAAACGCTTGTTGCTTTCGGCAACCATCGCGTTCAGGGCGTCGATTTGAGCGGCACTGAGCATTTCGCCGCGGGTGTCAGCCTGAGAAACTACCTTGGTGAAGGCATCAAACATGGACTTATCTCCTACTTGTTGACTTGCTTAAGTTCGGTTTGGATTCGACACGCGACGAACGGTTTAAATCGCTTCGTCGGCATCCTCTCCCAAGACCCCTCAGAGGTAGAACACAGGCAATGGTATGAACATTAGCCTGCCGATCCCCTAGCAGTCGGGTGTCATATCCGTCGGTTGGATAACTCAATCCGACACTTTAGGAATCTTAAGAGATTATACACGGTTTATGAGAGGGATTTAATTTTTTGTAATCAAATGTTAATCAAACTTCATAAATTAACATTTGTTTTCCTTCTCTCCCCTTCAGATATTTGTTATACAACGCTATCGGCACTTGTTTTGTTAAAAAATATTAAGAAACGTATCCGGTCGGCTTCAAAATTCCCCCCACCCGCAACACAGCGTTACTGAGTATTAATAACTAAGCAGAATTACCGAACGCTTTTTCCCGGCAAAAATCGAGACGGGACAGCCTATCTGGGTTTCGGCCTCCTCGTCAAAAGGGACACCGAACCTCAGTAGCGAATCCGGGGGTCGATACAGGCATTCAAAATGTCGATCGCCAAACTCGCCACCACCACAACCGCCGCAAAAAACACC
The DNA here is from genome assembly GCA_050045915.1 of Limnospira sp. GTDB lineage: Bacteria > Cyanobacteriota > Cyanobacteriia > Cyanobacteriales > Microcoleaceae > Limnospira. The sequence continues at coordinate 15,796 of JBNGCR010000021.1, read as the reverse complement.
ACGATCCCCTGCACCGTCGGATAATCCCGCAGCCGGATCGCCTCATATAACCGATTCGCCAGCCCCGGCCAGGAAAACGTCACCTCCGTCAAAATCGCCCCCCCCAGCAAGGCCGCGAACGTCAGCCCCAACACCGTGATAGCCGGGATCATGGCATTTCTCAGGGCGTGGGCCAGCAAAATCCGCAGTTCCGGAACCCCCCGCGCCCGAGCCGCTTCCACATAATCCGCCTGCAGGGTTTGTCTCAAATTCACCCGCACGATCCGCTCGAAAATGCCACTCAGCAAAATCCCCAGCGTCAGACAGGGGAGACATAAATAATAGAGTGTCGTCCAGAACGCCCCCAAATTTCCGCTCAGGATGCTATCCACCGTGTAAAGCCCCGTGAACGTCGGCGGGGGGGCGTCCGCCACCGGAAACCGAGTTCCGAGGGGAAACCAACCCAACTGCACCGCAAAAATTAACTGCAACACCATCCCCGCCCAAAACGCCGGAACCGAATAGGTGACGATACCGAACAGCCGCCCCGCCGTGTCCCAAATCGTATTGGGGCGGGAGGCCGCGATCGCCCCCACGGTCGTCCCCACCGCCACCGCCACCGCCATGCTGAACACCGCCAACTCCACCGTCGCGGGAAAATGATCCCCGACGATCTGCCACACCGACTGCCCCTGAGTCGTGAGGGAAGTCCCTAAATCGAAGCGGAGCAGATCTCCCATGTAACTGATATATTGTTGCAACAGCGAACCGTCGAGCCCCAACCGCGATCGCAGCGCTTCCTTGGCGCTCTCTGGCGCCCGGGGGCCGAGGATCGCATCCACCGGGTCCCCCGGCGTCGCCCGCAACAGCAAAAACACCACCGATGCGATCGTCCCCAACATCAGGGGAGCCAGCATCAGACGGGTGATGACATAATATTGCAGCGCTTTAGAACGAGACATCCGATCTGAGTTGAGAAACAACCACCGCGCCCCGTTTCGAGCGCCGTATGCACCGTTATATCACGCTCCGAGGCGCCGGAGAACTCCTACCCTTCCAGCAGCGATTCAAACGTCGTCCGCAGGGAGGGCCAATCGGCCACCCGGGCCACCAGCAAATTTTCCTGGCCCGCATCCTCCAACCGCGTCTTCCAATATTGGATGCTCTCCGAGTTGTTCATCCAGAAATGGATCACCGCATCCACGGCGCGATCGCAATTCCAACCCTGATGGGAAGCCGCCGTCTCCACCGACTCAATAAACGTATCTAACGTACACTGGCGGTTGCCCACATACTCGATACCGGGAGTCTGCCGTTCCTGAAGCTGTTGTTGTTCGTAAAAAAAGGACAGGATTGGAGAAACGCCGACCAAATTAAAGGTATATTTCATACTTCCCTCCAAATGCGCGTCGAGATTGGATTCGTTATATCAACTGACTCCCACGAAAAGGGTAAAATTACATACAATATAGATCGATTTTTATTTTGTTTTTGTCAATTTTTATAAAATCTTACGATATTGAATATCCAATCTCGGAAAATAAAAATAATCTTAAAAGCCGTCGGTATCTGCGACGGTCGCCCTTCATTTTTTTTTCAAATTTGGCAGTCCGACCGCGATCGCCCGTCGCCAAATGCCCCCCTTTTAGTCAGCAGTCGCCACGACACCGGAGACATTTCCTCCCATCCGCGTGTCGGGTGAGTGAGGGTAAGATGAGCTTTCAGTTTTCAGCTTTCAGGTATAGCAGTATGCGATCGTCTGTTTACAGTTACATTCAGGAAACCAACCTTGAAACCCTCATGAAAAGGCAATTTTGATTCCCACTTCCCCATTCCCTATTCCCCATTCCCTCTCACCCCCAGGGTATCCTTGTAAGCGAGAGCGTCCAAATTTCATACAAGCGCAAACAAGCCAGGAGGAAATATGCGAGCAGTGCTGATGGCTGGCGGTTCGGGAACCCGACTCAGACCACTCACCTGTGATTTGCCCAAACCGATGGTGCCGATCCTCAACCGCCCCATTGCCGAACACATCATCAACCTACTTCGGCGCCACCACATCACGGAAGTCATCGCCACCCTTCACTACTTACCCGACGTGATGCGGGAATATTTCCACGACGGCAGCGACTTCGGCGTCCAGATGACCTACGCCGTCGAAGAAGATCAGCCCCTCGGGACGGCCGGGTGCGTCAAAAACATCGCCGAACTCCTGGACAGCACCTTCCTGGTGATCAGCGGCGACAGCATCACGGACTTCGACCTCACGGAAGCCGTCGAGTTCCACCGGCGCAAACAATCCAAAGCGACATTAGTTTTAACCCGCGTCCCCAACCCCCTGGAATTCGGGGTGGTGATTACGGACGAAAATCGGCGCATCAAACGGTTTTTGGAGAAACCCTCCACCAGCGAAATTTTCTCCGATACCGTCAACACCGGGACTTATATTTTAGAGCCAGAGGTGCTCGAGTACCTGCCCCCCGATCGCGAATCCGACTTTTCCAAAGATCTCTACCCCCTGCTGCTGGAAAAAGACATCCCCATGTACGGCTACATCGCCGAGGGGTACTGGTGCGACGTCGGCCACCTGGAAGCCTACCGGGAATCCCAGTACGACGCCCTGAAAGGGAAAGTCAAACTGGATTTCGCCTACGAAGAGCGATCGCCCGGGCTGTGGGTGGGGGAAAACACCTACATCGACGACTACGCCCGGGTCGAAACCCCCGTGCTCATCGGCTGCAACTGTCGCATCGGCCCCCGGGCACACATCGAGGCCGGAACCGTCATCGGCGATAACGTCACCGTCGGCGCCGACGCCAACCTCAAACGCCCCATCGTCTGGAACGGGGCCATCATCGGGGAAGACGTCCACCTGCGGGCCTGCGTCATCTCCCGGGGAACCCGGGTCGATCGCCGCGCCCACGTTTTGGAAGGGGCCGTGGTCGGGTCATTATCCACCGTCGGGGAAGAAGCCCAAATCAGCCCCGGCGTCCGCGTCTGGCCGAGCAAAAAAATCGAGTCCGGCGCCACCCTCAACATCAACTTGATCTGGGGCAACACCGCCAAGCGCAACCTGTTCGGCCAGCGGGGCGTCCTGGGACTGGCCAACATCGACATCACCCCCGAATTCGCCGTCAAACTCGGCGCCGCCTACGGATCGACACTCAAACACGGCGCCACCGTCGCCGTCTCCCGCGACCAGCGCCGCATTTCCCGCATGGTGACGCGATCGATCATCTCCGGCCTCATGTCCGTGGGCGTCAACGTCCTCAACCTGGAAGACACAGCCATCCCCGTCGTCCGCACCGTCATCCCCAACTTCCCCGTCGTCGGCGGCATCCACGTCCGCCTCTCCCCCGACCGCGCCGACCAAATTTTGATCGAATTTATCGACAACCAGGGCATCAACATCACCAAAGCCAAAGAGAAAAAAATCGAGGGAGCCTATTTTAAAGAAGACCTGCGGCGGGCGCAGATTGCCGAAATCGGCAATATGGCCTACCCCACCGAAGTCCTCGACACCTACGGCAGCACGTTTCAGAAATACCTCGACATCGAAGCCCTGCGCCACAGCAACGCCAAAGTGGTGATCGATTACGTCTACGCCGTGTCCGGGGCGATTTTGCCCCGGCTGCTGGCGAAATTCGGCTGCGACGCCGTGGTACTCAACGCCAGTTTGAATCAAGTGGCCCTTTCCTCGGGCGATCGCGAAAATTTGTTGGATCAGCTCGGCCGGGTGGTGGAGGCCCTGCGGGCAAATTTCGGCGTCCAGGTCTACGCCAACGGCGAACAGTTTATCCTGGTAGACGAGAGCGGCAGCCCGATCCGGGGCGAAGAGTTGACCGCCATCATGGTGACGATGGTGCTGACAGCCCACCCCAGAAGTTCGGTGGTGGTACCGGTACAGGCCTCCGCCGCGGTGGAGCAAATTGCCCGCCGCCACGATGCCACGGTGATCCGCACCAAAGCCAATCCCACGGCCCTGATGGAAGCCTGTCAGACCCATTCCAACGTCGTCTTGGGCGGCAGTGGAGATATGGGTTTTATCTTCCCCCAGATGCATCCCGGCTTCGACGGGATGTTTTCGATCGCCAAAATGATCGAGATCCTCACCACCCAGGAGCGATCGCTCGGCCAAATTCGCGCCGACCTGCCCCGGGTGATTCACCGCCGCTACACCGTCCGCTGCCCCTGGACGGTCAAGGGGTCCCTGATGCGGCACCTGGTGGAAACTCACGCCCCGGAAAACTTAGAATTGATCGATGGGGTCAAGTTGGTGAACTATCAAGATGACAACTGGGTTTTGATCCTCCCGGATGCGGGGGAACCTCTGGTTCACATCTACGCCAACAGCGATGACCGAGATTGGGTGGATGCCACGTTGCGGGAATATCGAAATCTCGTCCAAGATTTTGTCAACCAATCCCAGGGCGTGAACCGCGACGATGACCAGTATTGAGGCGGATCGGGCGGGGGCGACCGCCCGACGGGCAAGCCCCCCCCCGGAAAAGATGGCCGCCGGGATGTCGGCCCTTCCTGAAAGATCGGTTTCCCCAGATCAGCCCGGACCCCAGACTGTCGCCCGCAATATCAACGATGGAGATCATAGAGAATCGACAATGAATAGCTGTATTTTGATGGCCGAGATCGTTCGGGAACCCCAGCTTCGCTACACGGCGGACAATCAACTTCCGATCGCCGAGATGTTGGTGCAGTTCACCACCAGCCGTCCCAACGACCCCCCCGCTACTTTGAGGGTGATCGGCTGGGGAAATCTGGCCCAGGAAATTAGTGAGAAATATCACGTCAGCGATGCTGTGGTGATCGAAGGTCGCCTGCAGATGAATGTGATCGAGCGGCCAGAGGGGTTCAAAGAAAAGCGGGCCGAACTGGTCGCCAAGCGGATTTATCCCTTGGGTGCACCACAAGCGTCCGGCAGTCACGGCTCGGAGGCACCCGCCACCCCCCCCAGCAACGTCGTCCCCCTGGAATCTCGAAACCGCACCACCCCCGCGCCACAACCGTCCGCCTCTGACTTCGACTCCGGCGAATCCCACCGCCCGACAGCCCCCTCCCAACCGTCCCCCGACCCGGAAGATCCCGATTACGACCCGATTCCGTTTTAGGAGCGACCGGGGGCGACCGGAGGTAGGGGAAGCCGGGGAAGCCGGGGAGGCAGGGGAAGCAAATTTACAGTCAGATTCGTACAAACTCCCCAATCATCGACCGATGATTTTTGCTGGTAGGGGCCCCTGGCTTGCGCCCTCGGGGAATTGATTCCCAAGCGGTTCGGGTTGTCCCACCCGCTCCCCCCGCTTCCTCCGCTTGACCGTTGCCTGCCTCCTCCTACTCCCATGGACTCTCAACCGCCTCGGGGACGAGTCGCAGTCCGAACACCTCGGTGAATTGGGTGGCCAGCACCTCCCGGACGTCGGCGATCGCGATGTCGGGAATGAATTGGGCTAGGGAACCCACGGCTTTGTCGGCAATGCCACAGGGGACGATCGCCTCAAATCCCGCCAAATCCGGGCAGACGTTGAGGGCGAACCCGTGCATGGAGATCCAGCGACTGACCTTGATGCCGATAGCGGCAACCTTGGTGTCCCCCACCCAGACCCCCGTCAGGCCGGGGATGCGATCGCCGGCTACCCCCCAAACTGCCAATGTGCGGATCAGGACTTCCTCGAGTTGGCGCAAATACCAGTGCAAGTCAGTACGATGCCGGCGCAGGTTTAAAATTGGATATCCCACCAGTTGGCCTGGACAGTGGTAGGTCACTTCTCCCCCCCGTTCCACCCGGTGAACTTCGCGATCGCCCCGCCGGGGGTCGAACTTGAGAAATTGGGCGTCCGCACCCCGTCCCAACGTGTAAACGGGGGGATGTTCAAGTAAGATCAAAACATCCCGTAAACTCGGGCAATTAACTCGCTCTTGAACGAGCCGTTGCTGCCAGACCCGGGCTTGCTGATAAGGGACAAGTCCCAACGAGTAAAACTGGCAGTCAACCGGATGGGGATCGACAAAAGCGATTGAAGTCGGGGTTCGCATGGTAAGATCCTAAGTATAGATGCGCGAGAAATAGGAGATTCGACCCAGTTCAGCACCCTTACAAGAAACGACCCAAAAAAGCAAGGGGGTGTTGACAAAACTTTACTTGACAACCATCAAGAATTGTCAAGGGATGCAAAAGATTTTAAACGGTTCACGTTTCTAAAATGCAAAATGTTAACGTGAGGTTATGCCCACACTATGAGCGGGAGGGAGCTGTATGAAGCTTGTTATCCAGGGTAAAAATCTTGAAATTACTGATGCCATTCACGAGTATGTGCAACAGAAGATCGCGAAGGCAGTCAATCACTTCCAGCAGTTGACCAACGAGGTTGACGTCCACCTATCTGTTGCCCGTAACCCCCGGATAAATCCAAAGCAAACCGCCGAAGTCACGATTTATGCCAACGGTACGGTCATTCGTGCACAAGAAAGCAGTGAAAACCTCTACGCCAGCGTCGATCTCGTGGCGGACAAAATCGCCCGTCAGCTTCGCAAGTACAAAGAAAAACGCAAAGCCAAACAGCACCACCTTCCCAAAACCGGTGAAGTCGTCGCAGAGCAGCCCATCGTCGAGGATTTGATCGGCGATCGCACAGCCGAACTGCCCGGAGAAGTCGTGCGGACGAAATACTTCGCCATGCCGCCGATGACCATCCAAGACGCCTTGGAGCAGTTGCAGCTCATCGACCACGACTTTTATATGTTCCGAAATGCCGAAACCGACGAGATCAACGTCATCTACCGGCGTTCCCACCACGGGGGATATGGCGTCATCCAACCCCGAAACGGCAGCGTCCCCAACGGTAACGGCCAAGGGACTTCCGAATCGGAACTCGACCGCCCGTCATCAGTAACTTCATAATCCCCAACCCGAGCCCGGCCGCAACAGGTCGGGCTTTTGTTTGGAACGGGTTTTCGATACCGAAGAATTGGGTCTACGGAGAAGCTTTGGGAATTGATGGTGGCCCGACTCATTTTCTGGCGACGTCGGCGGGTGAGGAAGTGGGTTGACTGGAAGCGGGGCGATCGATTTTCCCTACACCCTACACCCTGATCGAGATCACGGGGAGAAGCCGTGACCGTCACGGGTCATGTCCCCCGGAATCACGCCGCCGAGATTGCGCCCGTCACCGGAAGTTGAATCGAATTTGGGGATGATAGTAAATATGGACGAATTCAAGAAGTCTCCCATGTATTCTCACCTCAACCTTCTCCCCGGCGCAATTTCCGAAATTTTAGTTTCCGTGCGGAACAAAGGGGTACTGACCCTCGCCGATCGCTACGCGCTGATGGCCGCCGCCATGGACGACTCCCTGAGCGAAGAAGATCGAACCGCCGTCAACCGGCTGTTGCGAGCCGTCTGTCGGGGTAGGGTGGAGGTGATCGAAGATCTGTCCGTCCTCGAAGAGTAGCGATCGCGCCTCACCAGGGATTGCCGACGGTCGTAAATCCGGCCCAGTAAAAGGGGTGGGACAGGTTGCGATCGCCCATTTGAGCCAGAATCGGAGGAAGGGAGACTCCTCCCCACGATGTCAGCAGTTCCCCACCTTCCAACCGCACCTCGCCGTTAATCATCGCCATTTGAGTTCGTCGCAGCGCCTCCGCCTTCATCGGCATCCGCCGCAGTTGCCGGTAAAAATCGCTCATCAAAGCCAACGTCCCCTCGTCGCTGACAGACCACAGACTCGCCACCGCCGCCTTCACCCCCGACTTCAAAGCCAGCCCCGCAAATCCCAACTCCGCATTTGTATCCCCCACCGCCGTCTGGCAGGCGCTCAACACCAACACCTCCGTCTGGGACCCAGACCAGTCCACCTCCCCGATCCGATCCAATCCCAGGCGGGTGTCCCAAAGCTGGATATAAGAATTCTCCGGCTTCCCCGGCTGAAACTCGGCGTGGGTCGCCAGGTGGACGATCGCGAAAGACCCCGATGCCACCCCCCGCTTCAGATTCTCCAGGGTGAACTCCCCGTTCAAAAACGACTCCCCCGGCCAAGGTCGCCAGCGATCGCCCCCCGACTCGGTTTCCGCCTCCCCCCCGACAATCGCCGAGAGCTCCACGGGTACCGCTGGCAGGGGGTTGAGCACCTCAAATTCCGAAGCCCCCATCGCTAAAATTTTGACATTTTGAAAGCTGCCCCGGTCCGGGTTAAACAAATTGAAGGCCGGGATGCGCGTCAGGCTGTATTTCTCCACCAAAAACCGCTCCCCGTCATGAAAAGCCGCGATCGGCAGCGTCCGCAGCCCCGGCCCCAGACACAGCAGCAACGTATCGATCGCCCCCGCCTCCAACTCCGCCTCGAACGGAGCCACAATCCACCGATACAATTGTTGGGCTGATGGCAGATAAGATAGGGTCTGCCGGCGGATCGGGTGGGTCAACTCCCGGCGAAATTCCCCCGCCACCGCCCCCATTTGCTCCCGCGTCACGCCCGGAATCACCCTTCCCGTCGCGGGTTGACCCGGCATCGCCAGGGCTAACTTCAAAAATTCCGCCTGGGGCGCCACCCACAGCACCGCTGGCCGGGTCCCCGTCTCCCGCGCAATTTGCGCCAGGATTTGGGTGATGTCGTCCCCGTCTAAAGTGACCGCCGCCAGATCGCCCTCAAAATAAGTTTCGTACTGCTCCTCCCAATTTCTCTCGAACTGAATAATTTGTTCCGACCAGTCGATCACCTCGGGGGATTCTTGGGAAACCGCCGGCGGAATTGCCGTTCCCACAGCCAAAATGAACGACAGCAAAAAAACCGCCAGCCCCCACCACCCGCGACGGCGGATGCGCCGGGACAAAATGCCCAGAGGGGAATTTGAAGCGACCTTCTCGAGGGCGGCGAAGACCTGACGGAGGGGGTGTCTCATGGGTGATGCTTCTTGCACGTTGGCAGAATTCGGCAGGCGGCGGGATTTCGGCGGAATCGCACCCCACCCATCCCATGTTCTCATCCGGGGTTCGGATGCGATTGGGTCGATCGCGCGGCAGACCCAAATTAGGGGTCGAGAGAGATGTTACCATCTCCCCCTCCCATTCTCCAGCCGTGCATGAGACTTTCACCTCACACGGCTCCTAGTTCAGCCGTCTCGTTGTCATGAGTACGACTCTTGCTTTGACTACCATCTATGGCAGTCTTGGCATCGTGACAGTGGCGGTGCAGCAGTTGGAGGTTTTTGTAATCATCCTTTCCGCCTAGGCATCTAGGAATGATGTGGTCGGTTTCCAAAATGATGGGGTTGAGATGTTTAATCAGGGCGGCTTGAGGTGCTGTTTTGTGATTCCTAATCACCTCTTTTACCTTTTCGGTGTGGGCTTTGATTGCTTCTTTGTCCGGCTTGATGTGGGTTTTGAATCCTAAAATTTTACTGTTAGGACTTCCACTTTTTCCGGAAGTGTGTTTTCCTTTTGGATATTGCCTGATATTGAACCCCAGGAAGTCGAAACCAGGTGGGACTTTTTTTCCGTAAACTTCAATTTCTTGAAGCGTATGGCAGATTCTTGTCTTTTCTGGCTTGAGTTGGAGTCCAAATAATCTTCCACTTTTCCACATACTCATTCGAGCAGCACCGTAATCAACCTGTTTTCGATACCAAATGGTTTCGAGGGTTCATGGCAGATGTTCACCTTTCGGTTAGTCATAGATGGTTGGCAGTGGTCGAAGTATTGGGAGCAGATTCCCCCTCATCGCCTTCCGTTCCCCGCTTCAATCCTGGGATTGTGAGTCCCAAAACTGGGGGTGGCTATCGCCTCCTCTCTTGGATTATCAACTTTACTTATTTCTTTGACAAGGGATATGTATGTGTTGATTTTTTTTTCCTTGACCCTGAGAGTTCCTACCTTATTTGTTATCGTGTAAGCTCACCCCGGTCTAAAGACGCGGGGCTTTCGCACTAACCCGTTACAGTATCTAGCCAAGAGCAAGATAGAGGGTTGCGCGTTTTGGGAAGGCTTACAGACTCCCCCAAGAGTTTAATCATCGTCGCGCCATTCAAATCAGCATCCCCTTTCCACCCGCAATGTCCGCACTTAAAAGTTTTACCCGAACGGTGATACCAAACTTGGAACATACAGACAGTTATAAGGCTGGTCAGGGGTGCGCCCCTTATATTCACCCAAGGGGGTGAAAGCCATACAGGGAGGTTATTTCAGGCATTACAGCCCTATTTCACTCCCGAACGAATCGCACACACCGCTCCATTTTGACATACTCCCGGCGCTGAATCGAAGATCCCAGGGCGGGATTCTCGACACCTCGCGGAGCGTCGATTCCGGGTTCTGCAACACCGCTGATCGGTTTTGCCGTGTCGGCAGAACGGGAGCCTTGTTTTCGCATTTCAGCTCATCTGTGCTTTCCCCCTATCGCCGGCCGGTGGGGGCGATCGCGAAAAAAACTCGGCTACCCATCTACTGTTAACATCGAAAACGGGAATATGATTGAAGCTAGGAATAAAGCTTAAACACCTCACGAGGACAATCACCGTGCTTTATTTAGCGGAAGTACAGAAGCAAAAAAGTGGCTTTGGTCTGGGGGGCGGTCGGGCTGAACTCAAGTTGCTGGCGTGTCAGCGGGGGGAAAACAATTGGAGCGCCGTGTCCGGGGACGACGTGGTTCCGGCCGACGATGCCAACAACTACAAAGACGGCGCCCTGGTTTTGGTGGAACTCAACGCCAGCAAACAGGTTCAGCGTATTGAGGAAGGCAAAAAACTGATCAGAATTCTTGAAGATTTCTCGCGGTTGCAAGACAAATTTAAAAATCAACAAGAAGAGATCGAACAGTGGAAAGAGTCCCTCACCTACCAGAGTCAGGAGTTAAACCGCCGCGAGATGGAAATGGAAGCTCGGCGGGAGCAGATGGAACACCTGGAAGAGGAACTCGACCGCCTCGAAGAACAGCGACGGAAGGCCGAAACGGCAAAGCAAGAGGGAGAACGGCTGCGGGCTGAAATCGAGCAGGCTCGCCAGGACATCGAAACCACCCGATCGCGCTTGCAGGAGCAAATGCAGGAGATCGAAGCTCAAAAGGCGGGACTCGAAACCCAAAAGGGATTGAGTCCGGAACAGGCCGGGGAAATCCGATCTTACCTCGACCGCCTCTGCGACCCGCCCTCCGTTCAAAGCCTCAAAGCCCGCATCGACGGGGCGATCGGACGGGTCGATGAGGGGGTGTCGGCGGTCGAAACTTACCGGCAGCAGCGGTCGGAACACGAAGCCCGGGCCTCCGAGATCCAACGGCAGGTGGACGAAACGGCCCAATCTATCCAAGATCAGTGGACCCAGTGGCAGGAAGCTCAGATGGCTCTGTTGAACGCCCGCGCCCAACTCGATGCCCGCCAGAGCCTGCTGGAGCGCGATCGCGGCCAGATCCGAGGCTTGGAGGAGCAGCTCGAAGGGCGACAGACCCTGATCGGCCAACTTGAACGTCTGGCCGAATCGGCGGCGAATCGCTCCCCGTCGGGCATTAAGGTGGACAAGGAAGCCTTGGAAAAGATGCCTGTCGAACAACTCAGAGCCGAGGTGGAGCGCCTACAGCAGGAGTGGGATCGGTGGTTCCGACTGGTCAACGACCAAGAGGAGGAACTTAAGTACAAACGGGAGGAGATCGAGGAACTCCAACAGCAGATTGAACAGGCTTCGGGGGGCGACCGCGCTGCCAAAGAAGCTGAGTTGGCCGACGAACGGGACGCCTATCAGATGCTCGAGAAAACCCTGGAGGGTCAGCGCCGCACCCTCGGAGAGCGGGAAGACCATATGAACCAGTACCAGGCGGTTTTGTTGGAGCGCCAGGGGGGCGCGGCTCAAGCCGGGGTCGCCAATTTTCCGTCGATCTTGGCTGAACTCCGACAGCAGCAGGAGGCCAGCCAGAGGGAACTGCAAGAACTCCGCGATCGCGCCGACGAGTTACAATCTGAAATTCAGACTGCAGGGGAAGGATTGTCTCGGCAGGAAACGGAACAGGAACACAGACGCCGGCAAATCGAAGCCGAAGAACAAAACTGGATCGAACAGAAGCGGATTATGGGAGAACTCCAGGGCCGGATTAACTTGTATGAGGAGATCCTGCCATCGCTCCAGGAGAACTGGGATGCTTTGAAAGGGCAGGTGGAGGAATTGTCCGCCGAGTGCGAACAAATTCAAGAAATGGGCGACCGGCACGCCCAGGTGCAGGGAGAACTCGGCCAACTGCTGTCCGGATTGGTTTCCTCCTAGATGGGCATCGTGCCAGAGCTGCCGCTCTCACGGGATTGGGGTTTCGAGGCTTGGACTCGGAAGGAAACTATAAACAGACGATCGCGCACTGCTGTCAATCAACCGGATCTGATATCAATCGGCTTCCGGTTCGATGCTATAATTCCCACGATACCATCTCGTCCGCAGCGAACCGCTGAGTCAATTTTAAGGGAAATAATTATAATGTTAGAACCGGCTCAAACTGTCAAAATTTTTGAAACATTGCCCGACCAAAAATTCGCCGCCGGACAGACCATCTTTGAAGAGGGAAAACCGGGCGATCTCATGTACGGCATTATCGAGGGGGAGGTCGAGTTTTGGGTGAATGGGAAACCGATCGAAGCCCTCAAAAAGGGAGACGTTTTTGGGGAAGGTGCCCTGGTTCACCGGGACGGCACCCGCGCTTCGACGGCCGTGGCGAAAACGGACTGCATTCTGGCGACGATGGACGAACGGCGGTTTTTATTCGCCATCGAGCAGACCCCCCTATTCGCTCTGGAGGTGATGCGTAGTTTCTCCGATCGCCTCCGCCGTTTGAAGCGATCGCTCTAAAATCGAAAACAATGATATTGAGGACCCAAAATGTCCGGTCGTCCGCACCCGAAAATAGACTTCTGACTTCCGTTAAAATGGACTCCGATGGCGGTGGAGTCGGTCGGACTTCCGACGGTTGAGATTCAAAAAAATGGCTCAGTTGAGCATCGTCGCCGCCGTTTCGATCGCCAAAGTGTTGTGATGTCCGTTTTGCTGGGTTGAACAGGTGTCGTAGGTTTCCGGTTCCTCGCCGACGTAGATCCCGAGCGATCGCGCCGTTTCCACCCAAAATCCGTCCGGATCGACCAGGCGGGGGCTGTTCTCGAACACCTCGTCCAAGGAGATGGTGGTGACGTGATTACTCTTCCAAGCCACCATTTTGCCGTAATCCTCGGCGGCGATCACATCGACAGCCGTTTTTCCGAAGGCGGTGGCGATCAGGCGATCGTAGGCCGAGGGGGCCCCACCCCGCTGCACGTGGCCGAGGACGGTGACTCGGGCTTCCACCCCGAGGTTTTTTTCAATTTCCGTGGAAATGTATTCGCCGATGCCCCGCAGCCTGACTTCTCCGAGGGCATCTTTGTAATATCGGGATTCGCCCCCGGCGGTTTTTGCCCCCTCCGCCACCACGACGACGGCAAATTTGCGGCCCCACAGCGTCCGCAAGTGGTGGATGCGCTTGCACAGACTCGCCATCGAGTAGGGGATTTCGGGGATTAAAATGGCGTCCGCGCCACCGACGATCCCGGAGTGCAGGGCTAGGTGTCCGGTGGTGCGCCCCATCACCTCCACCACCATGACGCGATCATGGCTGGCAGCCGTGTAACTGAGGCGATCGAGGGAATCCAAAATCGTGCTGACCGCCGAATTGAACCCGACGGAGAGTTCCGTACAGGCCACGTCGTTGTCGATGGTTTTGGGAACCCCCACCAGGTTCATGTTGCCTTTTTTCGCCAGCTTTTCTAAAATGGCGAGACTGCCGTCTCCCCCGATCGCGATCAGGGCATCGAGTTCCAGGTCGTAGTAACCCGCGATCACCTCTTCCGCCTGGGCTTCGGTGTCGCCCTTGTTGATCGAACCCAGGATCGTGCCGCCCATACTCAGCAGCGGGTCGATGCCGTGGCGCTCAATACCGTGACGGTTCAGCACCACGCTTTTGCGATCGATCAACCCTTGAGTCGCATAGGGGATACCCCGCACTTCCCAATTGTATTCCGATGTTGCATAACTCACGACGGCGCGAATCACTGCATTGAGACCGGGGCAATCCCCTCCGCTGGTCAAAATACCAATGCGTTTGCGTTTGCTCATAATCTCGATCTCGTCAGATTGAGTTGTATTTTGGTTGCCTCTAAATATTACCTCCGATGACCAAAAAGAAGGGTATCCTGTTAGTCTTTTTTATTGTTTCTTAACTTAGGTTTAAACAGCGTCGGTTCAACTCCCGAGATCCCCCCCACATCCCGATCTGAAGCATCATTCGCCGGATGGACTCGGGGCGGTTGACAAAACCGAAAGAGTGTGTATTTGAGAATCCTTCAGGAAACGCTGACACGCTGACCCAGATTTAATCTTAATTTAAGATTTGCCGATTGATTTCTCGGACTCTTTATTTTATACCCATCGCAAATAAGCTTAAAAGAATGAGAAGGAAAAGGTAAAAATCAGCCATTCCCGTGGTAAAGTCTGTAGCTAAGTTTCAATTGTTTAGAACGGGACAATCGACGTCAACCCAGAGGATTTTTTAATTATGGCGATAAAAGTAGGGATTAATGGTTTCGGTCGCATCGGACGGCTGGTCGCCCGTGCCGGCATCAAACATCCGGATATCGAGTTTGTCGGCATCAACGATCTGGTCCCCGCCGACGCCTTGGCCTACCTGTTCAAGTACGACTCCACCCACGGGCGTTTCGACGGCACCGTGGAAGCCACGGAGGACGGCATCACGGTGGACGGACGCTCCATCCGCTGCACCTCCATCAAAGACCCGGCCCAGTTGCCCTGGAAGGATCTCGGCGTCGATTACGTCGTCGAGTCCACCGGCCTGTTCACCACCTACGACGGAGCCTCCAAGCACCTCGAAGCCGGCGCCAAGCGGGTGGTTCTGTCTGCCCCCACTAAAGATCCCGACCGGGTGAAAACCTTGCTCATCGGCGTCAACCACGAAACCTTTGACCCCAATTCCGATTTGATTGTCTCTAACGCCAGTTGCACCACCAACTGTCTAGCCCCCGTCGCCAAAGTCATCCAGGATAACTTCGGTCTGGCCGAAGGTCTGATGACCACGGTCCACGCCATGACCGCTACCCAACCCACCGTAGACGGACCGAGTAAGAAGGACTGGCGGGGCGGACGCGGTGCCCCACAGAACATCATCCCGGCTTCCACGGGGGCGGCCAAGGCCGTCACCCTGGTGCTGCCGGAACTCAAGGGCCGCCTGACGGGGATGGCGTTCCGGGTTCCGACTCCGGACGTGTCGGTGGTGGACCTCACCTTCCGCACCGAAAAGGCCACCAGCTACCCGGAAATCTGCGCGGCGATGAAGGCGGCGTCTGAAGGCCCGATGAAGGGGATTTTGGGATACACCGAAGACGCGGTGGTTTCCTCTGACTTCACCACCGATTCGAGTTCGAGCACTTTCGACGCCGGAGCCGGCATCGAGTTGAATTCCAACTTCTTCAAGGTCGTCGCCTGGTACGATAACGAGTGGGGTTATTCCTGCCGGGTGGTTGACCTGATGCTGTCGATGGCGAAGGCGGACGGACTGCTGTAGGTTCGCTTTAAAAATTGCGATCGTCCTCGAAACTCCCGCCGCGTCATTTTCTGGCCGGCGGGGGTTTTGAATTGTCAACGCAGATCGATCCGGAGCGCGATCGCAACTTCATCTCCTTGCAATCCCGTCCTAAAATTGAAAAAGCCCGTCGTATGGATTCTAGCCATATGGAGAAAATTACTGGCACAACAAACAAAACTATCAAGAGATGTGAATTATAGACGGTTAACCAACGG
>JBNGCR010000020.1:0-47063 GCA_050045915.1 Limnospira sp. | reverse complement strand
TCCTACAAAGACTGGGGGGGCGACTTTTACCCCCTTCTCCCCCCTTCTCCCCCCTTTCAAAGGGGGGCTGGGGGGGATCTCCGATTCTCGGGACAAATAACCGGATCTGATATTTATCGCAGGTATCGCGCTCGTCTGTTTACAGTTTCCTGGGAGGGACTAACCTTGAAACCCTTATATCAAGGTGATTTCATTACCCCATTCCCCATTCCCCATTCCCCATTACCTGCGCGCAGCGCTATACCTATTCCGAGGCGATTCGGACACAATTACTCCAACCGAGTCCACGCTTAGTGGACTTGTGCTATTAGCCTTGAAATTCATTTCAAGGCGGGCTTTAAATTGACCGATCGCTCCGAACTGCTCTGGCGGTTGCTATACTTAAAATTACAGACAAGGTTCCACCTCAAAACCCCGGTTATTTTCAACCCGAACCGTCGAACAGGAATATTTGATATTGCCCCCATTTCCGATATTGTCGCGAATCAGATTGTCGCCCCCCCCGGCACTGCCTCTGGCGATGATACTTCCCCCAACTTCGTTATTGATAATTTTAACATCATTCATCGCGAAGGGCGCGTTATTCGTGTCCGCCTGCACGAAAATATTAGACCCGTTAATTTGATTATTTTCAATCAATACATTCTCGATATCTCTCGTTTTATATAACCCGATGTAAGCGTTGCCAGAATTATTCGTAATTGTCGCGCCGTTAACCGTCGTCCCGCCGCAGCATTCTTGAATTAAAATGCCCTCCCCGTCCACGCTCATATATCCCGTTTCTCCAACTGTATGGCGATAAACCTGATAATCATTTCCGTCTACAATAACATTCCATCCGGACCAGTCAATGCCGCGATTTTCCAAGGTGACGGCCCCCGTCGCTTCCCGCTTCCCCGTGGGGTCGAGCCACCACTGTTTGTTGGCTTCGTCTCGAATTTGATTATTTTGAATAATTAAGCCCTCTCCGGCTGCATGAATTGCCACTCGCATGGTATGATAAACCCAGTTGTCGCGGATGACAATTCCCTTCCGAAATAACCCCGGTTCGGTGTCAGGAGTCGCCGCCCCCTTGAACCCCCCGTCTTTGCTGCCGCGATTGACGACGATGCCGTAATGGTTGCCGTAGTGGAAGACCGCTTTTTTGCCGTCTTCGTAGGTCAAAATCGATTTTTTATCTCTGGATTGGAGTTTGTATCCGGGCTGTTCGTAATTGTCGGTAATATTGTCGTTGATGCGGTTGTTGGCGACCAGAATATTTTGTCGGGCCGTGACTCCGATATTGGTGGCAAAACGATAACTGTAACGTTGCCACGGTTCCTGAAAGGATAAATCCGGAATGTTGGGATCGGGGGCGGCGACGTTATTGCTGCGATCGCCGAAAATGATCACATTTTCCGCCCGGGTTTCATCGATATCCGACTTCAACGCGATCGCCCCCCGGTTGATATCGAGATTGACGATACCGATAGTCTTGTTTCCCGTCTCGGAGGCCGGTAAAATCTTCTTGAATGCAGTATCATTGGGCGTGCCACTTCCCGACAACTGCGGTTCGTATTTGGGGAAGATCAGCTTCGACGGGGGGGAATAAAGGTCGGATTTTGCATCCGTTATCGGGGGGTCTTCGCCCCGGATGACGATGCCATCTTGCAGGCGGATATCCTCCGTAAAATTATAGGTTCCGGCGGGGAAGTAAATCACGCCGCCGCCATTTTTGACCGCCGCGTTTTGGGCTTGATCAAAGCGATCGCCCGCCGAGCCCGAAAAATCGTCGATATTGTAGACGCAGTTCCAGCGAATCTCCCGAGTCCAGGGGTAGGCCCTTTCCCCGTAAAAAGAGGCGATCGCATTATCTTTCGGGCCCCCGCTGTGGCTGCCGCAATTTCCCGCCAAACTCAATCGTTGGGGCGCGATCGCAGTTTCTCGACCCGACGGAACCGCGACCCCCCCCGAGTCGGAATCAGCCCCGATCAGTGCACTCAAAGAATATCCCACCACCGCCAATCCCACCGCCGCGATCGCCCCGCACAACCCGAGCAAAAACCGCCGCCACTGTTTGGAAATCCGCCGTCGCCCGCCCATACAATTCCCGTCCGATATCCGAATCGATGTTCTCCATTCTACAAAAAACCAATCCCAGAAATGATTGACCCAGTTTTTGTCCAGTTTTTAACCTTCCCTGTTAGCATGGGAATCAATCAAAAATCTCAATCATTGTCCCCGACAGATTTTAAGATTCAGGCTCCTTTGATGATCGCACGCACCACCACCCCACCCACCCCTTCCCCCCAGACTCCGGGTTTGTCTGGGTGGCGAACCCTCCTCGCCCTCGGCTGTCTGTTGGGGCTAATGTCAACCCCGGCGGACGCCCAGGAAGAAATCAACCCCACCCTGGAAGTGGGAGTCGTCCAGCAATTCGGCAAAACCCCCGCCGACACCCTGATCCTGAAAGCCAAACCGGGGGACCACCTCACCCTCCGCTTTCCCTCTCCCGAGGGGGAAAAAGTCCTCCACACCCTCAGCGTCATCCTCAAAACCGGGATGCAACCCCTGCCGGAACCCGCCGTCGAGGAACGCCTGATCCTCAGCAGCCATCGCAGCTACGAAACCGCCGAACAGCAAGCCACCAAATGGCGGGAAATGGGGATCGAAGTGGAGCTGGCCCAGCCCGATCTGTGGGAGGTATGGGCCGATCGCGACATCTACGAAACCCCCGTCGTGCGACGGTGGTTGCTCGCCAGTCTCCAGGCCCAGGGCTACCAACCCTACCTGAGTACCCGCGTCCTCAAACAGCAACCCATCCCCTACTGGGTGCTCGGCGGCTACCGCTACAACCGCCAGGAACTCGAAATCGAGGCCACCCAAAATGTGATCCAAGTCGCCCGCAAAAAAGACGACCCCGACGCCCTCCTGTACGGGGGGAGTTTGGAACTGCAACCCGACGCCTACGGGACCTATACCCTCATCAACCACGTCCCCCTGGAAACCTACCTGCGGGGGGTCGTCCCCCACGAAATGGGGGCTTGGCCGCCGGACGCCTCCATTGAGGCCCAGGCGATCATGTCCCGCACCTACGCCCTGCGAAATTTGCGTCGGTTCGAGGCGGACGGTTATCAAATTTGTGCCAATACCGATTGTCAGGTGTACAAGGGGTTGACGGAAGTGTACCCCTCCACCGATCGCGCCGTCGCCAATACCCGGGGGCTGGTACTCACCTACGAGGGAGAATTGGCGGATACGGTCTATTTTTCATCGAGCGGCGGCATCACCGCCAACTTTCACGACGTCTGGGACGGGCCGGAACAGCCCTATCTGAAGTCGGTGATCGATTCGACTCAGAACGTCTGGAATTTGGAAGCCTACAGCTTGGCGGACGAGCAAAACTTCCGGCGGTTCATGGGTCTGCAAAAGGGCTTCAACGAAGAGGGTTGGAACGATTTTCGCTGGCGGTATTCCACCGACCTCAAGGCGATGACCGCCCACCTGAAATATTACCTCAACCGCAAAAACAGCCCCCAGGCGGATTTCAAAACCATCAAAGAGGTGAAGGTGACGGAGCGATCGCCCTCGGGCCGGGTGTTGAAAATGCAGGTCATCACCGATCGCGACATCATCGAACTTCAAAAAGACGAGGTGCAGAGCGCCTTCTGGCCCCCGATCAGCACCCTATTCTACATCGATCCCATCTACGGCGCCGACAAGACCCTCAAGGGGTACGTCTTCGTGGGCGGGGGATTCGGCCACGGGGTCGGGTTGAGCCAGCTCGGGTCCCACAAACTCGCCGAATTGGGCTGGTCCAGCGATCGCATCCTCGACTTCTACTTTTCCGGGACGCAACTGCAATCCCTCAACGAGACTTTGATCGGTTGGCACTCATCCCCTGCTCCTGCTTTTTGACTGTGAAAATTAGATCGGCTCAAAGCCCCCAGGATTCGGAGTTTGGGGGCTAGATAATTGACAAATGGTTTCCGATTGCTATAATTCCCCAGATGGGGGACATCAGAACGAAAGGAAAGCCAGGGCAGATCACACGGCCGGATTGCTCCGGCCATTGCTTTTCATGTTGATTAGAGATCTTCTTCCTTGTGGGTTTCGATGGTGCAGTCGGAAGTGGGATAAGCCACACAAGTCAGGACATAGCCGGCATCGATCTGATCTTTATCCAGGAAAGAACCGTCGGACTGATCTACGGTGCCGCTGACCATTTTGCCGGCGCAGCTAGAGCAGGCTCCGGCGCGACAGGAGTAAGGCAGGTCAATACCCTGCTCTTCTGCCGCATCGAGGATGTAAGTCTCCTCGTCGCAGTCGATGGTGGCGTTGATGCCTTCGGCTTCGCTAATCAAAGTAACTTTGTAAGTGGCCATTGAGCGCTCCTCTCTAGAATTCTCAAAATATTGCTCGGAAAATCCTATACAAGTGACCGGGGGTATTTACCTTCGTCCCTGTACTTTGCACTTTAGGTTTTCTTCCCTCTCTGATATTAAGGGAAAAAATCGATGTTGTAAAACCTCAGAAGTCCAGATTTTGAACGGTTTTTGTTATGATTCTTTAAAATTACATTCCGATCGCTTATATGAATTTTGGGCGACATCGGAATTGAGAGGGTATCCGGCATAGAATCCAGTCCCTTCATGGAGCCGAGGCGACCGGGTTCAATCCATGAAAAACGGTCGAAATAACCGGCTACTTTTTTTAAATTCAGAGGATACCGAGAGCCGAGGTGGCTCTTTCAAGAGATCGGATTTTCGGCTAATGTTACCGGAATTTTTGTTCTTTTTGGGCTTTTTTTCTAATGGCAGAGATGCGACGAGCAGCCCCGAACGCAACGCCCGAGTCAGACCCAAATCACAAAATCCCCGAGAGCCATCTAGTTGTTAGAGACAGTCCCTCCGAAGCGCTTGTGATTCCGATCAGATGCACGGGCCGTCACCGTCCGTTGAGCTGCAATAGGGAGTTTTGGCCGTCTGTTTGTTCTCCGTAGAAATCCTTCCGGCCGGATGGGAGGACAAGGAAGGAACGCAGTTTCCCATCCATTACCGGTTCTCCCTTCTCCCAATCCCGATTTATCGCTTAGTAGAGTTCTTCTTCTTTGTGGGTTTCGATGGTGCAGTCGGAAGTGGGATAAGCCACACAGGTCAGCACATACCCGGCTGCGATCTGATCGTCATCCAAGAAAGACTGCTCGGACTGGTCGATGGTGCCGCTGGTGATCTTGCCGGCACAGGTCGAGCAGGAGCCGGCACGACAGGAATAAGGCAAGTCGAGACCCTGCTCTTCTGCCGCATCGAGGATAAACGTATCTTCCTCGCAGTCGATGGTGGTGTTGATGCCTTCGGCTTCGCTAATCAAAGTAACTTTGTAACTGGCCATTGAGTGCTCCTCTCTAAAATTCTGGCAATTTCATAAGAAAAACCTATGGGAGCCAGAAGGGGATATTAGCCCCGGTACCTGCCCTTTAGGTTTTCTTCACTTTCTGATATTAAGGGAAAAAATCGAGGTTGTAAAACCTCCGGGGCCGATATTTTGAACGGTTTTCGTTATAAATTTTTCTGATTACATCCTGATTGCTTATACCTGGCGTCAAGTCTCCAGGTACTCTAAACCCTTGAGGGGTTCTGAGTGAGGGCGATCGTCATCCCCCCACTCGGCATCTGCCCCCGAGTCCCCCATAAATATCTATATCTATCTGTAGATGACTCCCATTCCTTCTTCCGATCGCCGTTTGGCCTCCGTTCCTATCCGCGTCGGCTTGGTCGGCACCGGCTACGTCGCCAAGACCCGCGCCCAAACCTTTCGCTCCGACACGCGATCGCAGTTGGTCGCCGTCACCGGCCACACCCCGGAAACCACAAAAGCCTTCTGCCAGGAGTTTGAAGCCTCATTCGTCCCCGGCTGGCCGGAACTCGTGGCCCGGGACGACCTAGATCTGATCGTCATCAGCACCATCAATTCCGACCACGGGGCGATCGTGCGCTCGGCCCTCGAACGCGACAAAAACGTTGTCGTCGAATATCCCCTCAGCCTCGACCCGGAAGAAGCCCGGGAGTGCGTCGCCCTAGCCAAACGCCGGGGCAAGCTGCTCCACGTCGAACATCTGGAACTGCTCGGGGGGCTGCACAACGCCATCAAAGACTCCCTCGCCGCCATCGCGCCCGTCTTTTACGCCCGCTACAGCACCATCAACCCCCAGCGCCCCGCCCCCGATCGCTGGACCTACCGCCATTCCCTGTTCGGCTATCCCTTTGCCGGCGCCTTGTCCCGCCTGCATCGGTTCACCGACCTCTTCGGCCCCGTCGCCTCCGTCACCGCCCACAGTCAGTTTTGGAACGCAGACGGCGATCGCTTCCGATCCTGTCTGTGCAACGCCGAGTTGACGTTTACCTGCGGCACCGTCGGCGAGGCGGTGTACGGAAAAGGGGAAACCTTCTGGGAATCCGAAAATTGCTTCACCCTCTACGGGGAAAACGGAACCCTGATTTTTACCCCCACAGGTGGGCAACTATTGCGAGGAGATGCACCCCAACCCCTGGAAGTCGGCAGTCGTCGCGGGTTATTTGCCCGGGACACCCAGATGGTCCTCGATCGCCTGGTGGAGGGAACTCCCCTCTACGTTTCTCCGGAAGCGAGTCTCTATACCCTTACGGTGGCAGATGCGGCGAGGCGGTCGGCGGAAATCGGTCGCACCGTGATGGTGGAGAATTAGGAGATCAACTGCAGGCGAACTTGATCGCATTCACAACCAGGGAAACTTTCGGGACGGCGGTGAGGGCGTCGGCGAATGTGTCGTAATGTTCCACCAACAGGATATTGGCACTGGCGCGAACTTGGGCGAGGAGGTACAGGAACGAGAAAAACGGCAACTTCATCGGTGGCATCATGGCAAAATCGTCTGAACTGTTGAGGTGTATGTTTTCAGACTATTCCCCACCCAATGGGGGGCGATCGGGAATTATGCCACTGTTTCGACTGGGATTTTCGATGCCGAATCTTGAAAAGAGACTCGCCTGGAACTGCCTCAACTTCGGGGCGGCCGCCACCGCCCCGGCGCCAGTTTGCCAATTGTCACCCCGCCTCCGCCGAACTGTTGCGGTCGCGATCGCAGACCGACAAAAAAATACCCCCTTCTGAAAGCAGGGCTGTTTCATTCTCCCCAGAAAAATGGCAGGGGGAGCGACCGGGAGCGACCGGGAGCGGAGGGAGAAGAGAGAGATTTTTCGGAATCAAAAGGTATTTTTAACCGGAAAAAATCCTTGCTCCTGTCTCCCATCAACGGTTTTCATTGTCGCCCTCGACAATTTTTAACCGAGAATGAAACGGCCGGGCCTTCTGAAAGAGGGCACTCAGTCCGGGCGATCGAAATCTTAAATTAAATTGATCGATAAAACGCGAGATTGACCCGCTTCCAAACTGGCCGGCATTTCGACGGAACTCCGGCCCAGGGCCGCGGCGGGGTCAGCCAGGTTGCAGGCGTAGGTGTTCTCGCCGTCTACCGAACTCAAGAAATCGCAGGTTTGGCTGGGGTCGGCATCCTGCCAAGTGCATTGGAGAGCCTCATAGTAGGCATCTTGATTCTTCGCCTTGACGCACTCGGCCCAAGCCGCCGGATTCATGCCAGAAGCCGCACATTGAATGCTCAGACCCAACCCGATGGATTGGATGGCGCAGTCGGCATTGACTCGACAGCCCTGCCAAGCAATCACCCCCCAGCCATTTTCATTGCCGGTCTGCTTGTCTCCGCTGAACAGGCCGTCCATTTGATTCGGGTCGTCGAGCAGGTCTGTCGCGGTAATTCCCAACACGTCCGCCACATCTTCGACCAAATCGGTTTGCTGCTCGTCCAAGGTTTCCCCGTTGAAGATCAGTTCTTCGTCCGGTTCCGGCGCGGGCATCGCCAAGGGGGGGAAGGCGGCGGCGGGAGAGACACCGCCCCCCAGGACTAGGAGAGAGACGCCGGTGAGAGTTGTCAGTATTTTTTTCATAGTCGCGAAAGTCCGGTGTGATAGGGACAAAATCTAACAGTTTTCGGCGGCGATCGCGGGCGCAAAAAGCCCAAATTTTGGTGGGGTTTTCCGAGCGGATGCCGACTTTATTCTTCGTCAATCTTAACGGTTTGGGATTGCAGATGTCAACAGTTTTATCGTAAAATGAATTTTACAAATATCGGAAAAATGTAAATCTTTGATGTGTTTTATTTGATACTTTAAGTGAAGGCAAATCTCCGCAATTTCCCGGATGATTCCCCGGGGAGCGACCGCGACAAGCGGGGCGGGCAATCTCCGACGGAAAAGGGTCGGGAGTCGATCTCATCTCAATCCGACTTGAAACTCGACTCCGGATAGAATGGGGTCATCTCAGTCAAAACACACAACGCGATTGGTTATGAAAGGAACATCCCAGAGCAAAATTCCTTCTCAGGCCGCCGGATTTCTGAAGCTGGCCGGGGTGATTTTATTCTTTTTTGCCCTGATCAACTACATTTTACTCTTCGTGCCGCCCAACTTCGGCGATGTCAGATGGCAGCTCAACTTCACGACTCAGATGGTAGAACAGGGCGTGATTCCCATCTTGGCGATCGCCCTGATGTTCTGCGCCTACGGGTTGGAAGAAGTCGCCGGAGTCGCCCCGGAAAAGCCGAAAGTCAAGTTCAACGACCTCAAGTTTTGGGTTTACCTAATTTCCGGCTTTCTGGGTGTCATCTACCTGCTGCTGATTCCCCTGCACGTCAGCACCGTGATCGCGGCCAGCAACCAGACCATCGAGAAAATCAACGAGGACGCCGCGACCGCCCAGGCCCAGTTGGCGGAACGGCTCGAACAGCAGCAAAATCAGATGGCAACCCTGCTTCAAAATAGCCGGCGGTTGGAAGACTACGTTCGAGAGCAGCAACTCACCGAAGATCAACTCACCCGCCTCGAACAGTTCCGAGAAAACCCCAAAGCCCTGGAACTGCAAACCGACGCGATCGGGGAACAGCTCAAACAAGAAATCGAGGACCGGCGCCTGAAAGCGGAACAGCGCTCCAAACTCGGCACCTTCAAGTCCAGCGTGCGGGTGGGTTTGGGGAGTTTGCTGCTGGCCAGTTGCTACGTCACCATCGGCTGGAGCGGTTTGAGAAACAAACAGACTCGCAAAAAGAGACGCTAACAAAAAGCAGGGGAGCTTCGGTAAGCGGAGGGAGGGAAGGAAGGGGGAAACAGGTGGAACATCTAACCACGCCAGCGCTCGTTGCTATAATTATTAATTATTAATTATTAATTATTAATTATTAATTATTAATTATTAATTATTTATGGCTTCCCCCCGACTCCCTTGACTGATTTTGTCGAGCTTCCAGTTGCATGGCCGATCGCACCCGTTTTAACTCCACCTCAACCCGAGTGTAAATCTCCCGCGCCTCCGCCTCCGGGATCGGGGTTCCGGCATCCACACCCCGGCGGCCGATCATTTCCAGTTCCAGACACAACTCCGACAACCCGAAAGCGCCCAAAGTGCCACTGGTAGATTTGAGGGAGTGGGCCGCCTGTTTGAGGGCGGCGGCGTCGGCAAGTGAGAGAGCCTCGTCGATGGTCTGCAACAGTTGGGGGGCGCTTTCCAGGTACATTTCCACCACCTCTTCCAGGGCTTCGATCTCCCGCAACCCCCGGATGACGGCCGGATCGAGGATGGGAGGCAATTGGCCATTGTCGCCGCCATCTGCGGGGGCGGGCATTTCCCCGTCTGCTTGGGCTTGGGGGGGGGTAGCGGTAGTGCCGAGATCCAGATCGGAGACAACGGGCCGGCATTTTCCGAGCACCTTCACCAACCGCTCCATGCGGATCGGCTTGCTGATATAGTCGTCCATCCCCGCCTCCATGCACTCGGTGCGATCGCTCGACCTAGCGTTAGCCGTCACCGCGATGATGCGGGGCCGCCGAGCGCGGGCTTTCTCGCTGCCACCGTAGCGCTTTTGGATCTGCCGCGCCGCCTCCAACCCATCCATGATCGGCATCTGCATATCCATCAAAATCACGTCGTAGGGCTGTCGCTGCAGGGCTTCGAGCACCTCCAAACCGTTCCCCGCCACGTCCGCCCGGTAGCCCATGCGCTGCAAAATTTGCAGAGCCACCTTCTGGTTGACCAGGTGATCCTCAGCCAGCAAGATCCGCAGGGGCAACTGTTCGGCCAGCAGGGGGATGTCCTGGGGCGATCGCATCTGGGACTCACTCCACTGCTTGGTCTTCAACGGTTCCCCGCACAAGACATTCGCCAGGATATTGTAGAGCGGCGACTGCTTGATCGGCTTGCTCAAAAAGGCGACAAACTCCCCAAACTCGGACCCGTTCAAATTTTGTCGCCCCACCGATGTCAGCATCACCAGAGGTAACTGGCGGCCGGCCGGCGATCGGCGGATCTGTCGGACGACATCCAACCCGTCCCCGCCATCGGTCGGCATTTCCACGATCGCCGCATCAAACCCTTGGCCCGCCTCCAGCCACTCCAGAGCTTCGGTCGGAGTTTCAGCCGCCTCAACAGCCAAACCCCAAGCTCGGACGTTGGCGGTCAAAATTCGGCGGCTGGTGGGGTGGGTACACAGGACCAACAACCGCTTGCCCGTCAGTTCCGAAGTGTGACTCCACTCCGGCAACACGTTCAGACCGGACTCGACGATGATCGAGAAATAGAACGTAGACCCCACCGACGGGTCGCCGGCAAACTCCCAATGCTCCGGGGGGTCGCCGCCGATCGCATTGTGGCTCGTCACCCACATCCGGCCCCCCATCATCTCCGCCAACCGCTTGCTAATCGCCAGACCCAACCCCGTCCCCCCGTACTGGCGGTTGGTGGAGGCATCCACTTGGCTGAAGGACTTGAACAGGCGACCCATGCCCTCCGGCGGGATGCCGATGCCCGTATCCTTCACCGACAACTGAATTTCGTAGCGTTCCGGGGTGAGGGGGGTCGCCTTGGCGGACACCAACACATCGCCGGAGGCCGTAAACTTGACGGCATTGCTGAGTAAGTTCACCAAAATTTGCCGGACTCGGGCCATATCGCCGACCACCTGGTGGGGGGTGGAGGGGTCGATCAGATAGCCCAATTCCAGATTTTTGCCGGCCGCCTTCGTGACGAGCAAATCGATGGATTCTTCGATGCAGGTCCGCAGGCTGAAGGGGAAGGTTTCGAGATCTAACTTTCCCGATTCGATTTTAGAAAAATCCAAAATATCGTTGATCAGGGAAAGCAGGGCATCGCTGCTGCTGCGGATGGTTTCGACAAAATCCTGTTGGATGGGACTCAGCGGCGTGTCCAGCAGCAGGCCCGTCATCCCGATCACGGCGTTCATGGGGGTGCGGATCTCGTGGCTCATGGTCGCCAAAAACTCGCTTTTGGCGCGGGTGGCAGCCAGGGCTTCATCCCGGGCTTGGCTGAGATCCCGGGCGGTTTGCTGCCGTTCCAGTTCCGTGCCCACCCACTGGGCCATCAATTTTAGCAATTCGCGATCGACGGCCCGAAATGGTTCACTGAGGGGATCTCGGCTCCAAAAACACAGAGTCCCGTAGGTGGCGCCGTCCACTTGCACGGGGATGCCCATGTAGGCTTCGATCTGAAACTCGCACTCTCCGGCGCTCTTCGCCAGTCCCGACACCAATACCGACTCGAAAATTAAGGGTTTTCCGGCCCGGGCCGTCGCCATACAAAAGGCGTTATTTTTCAACTCGAAAACTTGTTCGGGACACGGGTCCTCGTCTGGGATGAGGATCGCCTGAATTTCGGATTCCGGCGCGGGTTCTTCGAGGTTCTGAATGCGGGCGAGCAGCCCCACTTCCAAACCGAATTTTTGAGAGCCCAATTCTAAAATTTGTCGGAGTTGTTCCTGCCACTCCAAATTCCGGGCCGAGGTGATTTGGTAGAGGGAGCGGATGGAGGCTTCGCTCTCTTGGAGTTCCTGTTCCCGCTGCTTGCGATCGCTGATATCCCGGGACACACCGAGAATTTCTTGGACGATGCCGGTGTCGGGGTCGTAGATGGCGCGACTGGTGGTTTCAAACCAGATGTATTCCCCGTTTTGGTGGCGGATTCGGTAGGTGAGGGTGCAGGAGACGTTTTGGGTGAGGACGATGTCGTAGGTATTGGCCAGGGCTTCGACGTCGTCGGGGTGCAGGAATTGGCTGGGGTGGCGTCCGATCAACTCTTCCGGTTCGTATCCGAGTAGGGTGTAGCAGGCGGGGGAGGCGTAGCGGATCGTCCCCCGGCGGGAGTGGCGGGTAATTAAATCCGTGGAGTGTTCGGCCATCAGCCGGTAACGTTCCTCGCTGTCCCGGCTCTGCACGTTGGCCCGTTCCAGGGCTTCGAGCATCTCGTTGATGGTGTTTCCCAGGTCGGAGAGTTCGTCTTCTCCCTCGGGTACGGAAACCCGCATGGACAGGTCGCGACTTTTGCCGATCTGATTGACGCGGTGGGTCAGGGCTAGGAGCCGGGTCAGGATCAATTTTTCAAAGACTAACAAGGTGATACCACTCAATAGGATGCCGACGATAAACAGGGAGATGGTGAGGTAAATCAGGCTGCTGCGGCCCTGGCGGTAGATAGGGCGGTCGCCGCGGACCCGCAGACGCAGGGCGGGTTGGTCGTAAATATCGGGGATGGGAGCTTCTCCGACGATGGCGGAGGCGTTCAGGGGGCGCACGGTAATGGCGTCGGTATCCGACATCCGTCCGCCCCCGCCGGGGTCTTCGGGCACGATGGGGTCGATCTGTAGGGACAGTTGGGTGATTTGGGCGAGGCGATCGATTTCTTTGTCGTCTAAATAGCGCCCGACGAGCAGTATTCCCCGACTCGGCCCTTTGGCGACGCTGGTGAGGATGGGGCGGACGGACAGCAGCAATGGCCCTTCGGGTAACATCAAAATTCCCACCGCCGGACAGGGGACGGCTTCTCCGTCGTGGGAGCACGATGGGGTTTTCTCGGAAAACAGCAGGCGACCGGAGCGGAGGTGCTCGGACAAACTCGCCGGGACGGGGACTTCTGCTTCGAGGTCGAGATCGAATCCTTTGCTGAAGACGATTTGACCCCCGGCATCTACCAGGGTGAAGAGGTTGAGTTTCAGGTCGATAAAGGTGGTGTTGACCAGGTTCGATCGCACATAGTGGCTGTCGTGTCGGTCGATGAAGGCGTAGGTGTCATCCCATTTGGCATGATCCTGGGCGATCGAATCTAAGTTGGTTAGGTCATCTTCCAGGGCTTTGATCGCCCGCACCACGTCTTGATGCACCGATTCGGTTTCGAGATGGTGGAAATTGTGGATCAGGATAAATGAGGCAGTGGTGTACAAAACCACGATCAGGCTGATGAGTGCTACGCCGATGATTAGCAATGTCTTTTTGTGCAATTTCATGGCGGGGGTCCTTGAAGGCGCTGCTACGGGGCAACTGACGTCAACAACAAAACAATATGCACCCAACGAGCTGAGGAAGATGTCTCATATCAGAGCTGGGCGGGTCTGGCCCGAGACTCACGACCCGCCAGTCGCCCCATCCTGCCGAACTCCATCTGGATGATTTTAATTGTAACTTGAGTTGTTCCTGGGGTCGGCTGCGGCTGAGGTCGGAATTGGGGCGGGGGTGAGGGAAATGTGTACGGTGAATGGGAACAAGAACAAGAAGTTTCTCCTTCTCTCTCCATTGCTGTCGTTTTTTTCGATCGCTCTTTTGGCGGAAATTGGATGGGGAAACCTCGGTGGGGGACGACGGCGATCAAAGGGCGATCGCTACCGATAGCAATTGTCGCCCAATCAATGGGAAAAATAGGATGTTTTTAAATTCAATTGATGGCGGAACAATTCGGGTCTTCGACGATCCGACTTTAATTCATCCGGACGGTCGGAATCTTTTAGCCAGCTTAACTGAGTGATAGGATTTTCGAGACCCCAAAATCGGGCGATCGTGTCACAATACCTGTAAAGTGAAATCATGATCAGCTAGACATTGGGAGGTCACGAATGGTAGCCCTCACTGACCGAGGAGTTAAACCGGGTCGGCTGACGGTGGAGGTGCGAGACATCACCGCAGACACCACCGCCATCCGAACCCTCGACTGGGACCGCGATCGCTTCGACATCGAGTTCGGCTTGCAAAACGGCACAACCTACAACTCCTTCATCATCCGGGGAGAAAAAACCGCCCTGATTGACACGTCCCACGCCAAGTTTCGCGACCTGTACCTCGACACCCTCCAGGGACTCATCGACCCGGCAGACATCGACTATCTCATCATCAGCCACACCGAACCCGACCACAGCGGTCTAGTCCGGGATCTCCTGGAACGGGCACCCCAGGTGACGGTGGTCGGGGCGAAAGTCGCCATTCAATTCCTCGAAAACCTCGTCCACACTCCCTTCGATCGCATCCAGGTCAAAAACGGCGACACCCTCGACCTGGGGAACGGCCACGAGCTGGAATTTGTCTCGGCTCCTAATTTACACTGGCCCGACACGATTTTCACCTACGATCGCAACACCCAAACCCTGTTCACCTGCGACGCCTTCGGGATGCACTACTGTTCCGATCACACCTACGACGAAAACCTCTCGGAAATCGAGGCGGATTTCCGATTCTACTACGAATGTCTGATGGCCCCCAACGCCCGCTCCGTCCTCGGCGCCATCAAGCGGATGAACAAACTCGGCCCCATCTCCACCATCGCCACCGGACACGGCCCGCTGCTGCGCCACAATGTGGAAGAACTCACCCGCCGCTATCAAAAGTGGAGTCAGGAACAGTCCAAAGCCGAAACCACCGTGGCGGTATTTTACTATTCCGATTTCGGCTACAGCGACCGCCTCTCCCAGGCCATCGCCCACGGGATTACCAAAACCGGCGTCGCCGTGGAAATGATGGACATTCGGTCGGCCGACCCCCAGGAAATCCGGGAACTGGCCAGCATGGCAACGGGATTGGTCATCGGGATGCCTCCCGTCTCCGGGGAAGGGGCGGAGCAAGCCGAGGAAGCGATCGGCACCATTTTGGCCTCCACCAACAAAAAGCAGGCCTTCGGCCTGTTCGAGTCCGGCAGTGGCAACGACCTGTCGGTTTATCCCCTGGAAGTCAAATTCAAGGGCGCCGGCGTCAAACCGGCGTTTCCCTCCGTCCGCATCGCGGAAACCCCCACCGAAACCACCTACAAACTCTGCGACGAGGCGGGGACTGACATGGGCCAGTGGCTGAGTCGGGACAAGGCGATCAAACAGATGAAAGCCCTCGACAGTGACGTAGACCGCGCTCTGGGTCGCATCAGCGGCGGGCTGTACATCATCACCGCCACCAAAGGGGAAGTCAGCAGCGCCATGTTGGCCTCCTGGGTTTCCCAGGCGAGTTTTGAACCCCTGGGGCTGACGATCGCGGTAGCCAAAGACCGGGCGATCGAAGCTCTGATGCAGGTGGGCGACACCTTCGTGCTCAACGTGTTGGAGGAGAACAACTACCAGGCTTTGATGAAACATTTCCTGAAGCGCTTCCCCCCGGGTGCGAACCGCTTCGAGGGGGTGAACACCCAAACCGCCAAAAACGGCAGTCCCATCCTCACCGATGCCCTCGCCTATATGGAATGCGAGGTGGCTTCCCGGATGGAATTGACCGATCACTGGCTTGTCTACGCGACGGTGCAAAGCGGACGGGTGAGCGACCCGGACGCCCTCCCGGCGATCCACCACCGCAAGGTCGGAAATCACTATTAATTGATAATTGACAGTTGACAATTATCAATTGTTTTCAGAAACCGGGTTTCTTTCTAAATTTTGGAGTTGAAATCAAGATCTTTTTAGGAAACTCGGTTTCTGGCTATTTCTCCCCTTTCCCCTACTTTGTCTTTGCGAGCCGTCGATTCAGGAAATTTTTCATGTCTGCCCAATTGCTCCAAGACCGGGATTATACGATCTTGATCGCCCGAAGTCATGCCAGCCGCGATCGCGCCCATCCGTGGCATCGAGAATGGATAGAGGCCCAGACTGCTCTGATCGATCTGGCTAAACAGTGCCAGCAGTTCGACCCCGACGGATTGACCATTTACGAAGTGTCGGGGATGATTCTCAAATATTCCCAGTCGGACGTGGTGACCTTTGCGAGAATTTTACAGCAAAATCACCGGCAATCCGTTACGGTCGTCCCGGAGATGTCCGTACTCGAAGCCATCAAAGATGCGTTCGACGATTATTCGCGACGAAAAGCCGACGGTAAAATTAAGAAAGGCGGGGAAATTATTGTCGCCGTCATCGATTATCAGGAGGCGGACACCGTAGAGGCGATCGCCAATTTAATTATTGAGGTGACGGAATCGTTGGAGAGTAACGAGGATCTCGGTATCAGTTTCATTCAAATTGGCAATGACGAATTTACGCGGAAGTTTCTGACTTCCCTGGACAACGATTTGCCGCGGATGGGGGCCACATTCGATATTGTCGATACCAAATATTGGCACGAAATACCCCGCCAATCGATCGCCCAATTTTTGGTGGATGCCATTCACGATTGAATCGGGGGCTTGCCGGTTTTGTCAAGCGATCAGCAGATCCCCCTAAGTTCCCCTTAAAAAGCAGGGCCGTTTCATGTTCTCCCGAAAAATGGCTGGGGAAGCAGAGGAAGCAGAGGAAGAGAGGGGGGAGAGGGAGATTTTTCCCAATGAAAAGGCATTTTTAACCGGAAAAAACCCGGGTTCCTGGCTCCCATTAACCGTTTTCCTCGTCACCCTCGACAATTTTGAACCGAGAAGGAAACAGCCCTGCCCTTAAAAAGGGGGAATTAAATTGCAAAATTGCATCATAGAAAACTTTGTTTACAAGTTCTAAATAAATCAAAACCATGTCTACTACAACCGCTCGGGATGTCCAAGTATTTTTAATCGGAGAAGATACCAAAGTCGTGCGATCGCGGACTTGGGAACGGCTCAAATTTGAGGTCGAATATTCCTTGCAACGCGGCACGACCGCCAACAGCTATCTGATCCAAGCTGAACGGACGGCGATTATCGACCCGCCGGGGGAATCCTTCACCCAAAACTACCTCGACTGCCTCAAAGAACGCCTGGATTTGACTCAATTGAATTACGTCATTTTGGGTCACTTCAACGCCAACCGGGGCTCAACCATCAAAGCACTGCTCGATATTGCCCCCCAAATTAAGTTCGTCTGCTCGAATCCGGCAACCTTGGCGCTGCGAGAATTTTTTCCGGATCAATCGTTAAATATTTTTACCATCAAAAACGAGGAAACGTTAGATCTCGGCAACGGACACCAACTGCAATTTATCCCCGCCCCCACCCCCCGCTGGCCGGACGGGTTGCTGACCTACGACCCCCGCACCAACATCCTATTTAGCGACAAGTTTTTCGGCGCCCACGTCTGCGGCGACCAGGTGTTCGATGAAGGCTGGTCGGTTTATAGTGAAGACCGGCGGTTTTATTACGACTGCCTCCACGCCGCACAGCCGAAAAAAGTGCTGTCAATTTTGGATAAAATCGCCGAATTGCCCTCCGTTCAATTCTACGCCACCGGACACGGCCCTATGGTGCGCTACGGGATGCATGAATTGACGAATTTGTACCGGGAATGGAGCGAAAATCAGAAATCCCGAGATTTTAATGTCGCCCTCCTGTACGCTTCCGCCTACGGAAATACGGCCGCCATCGCTAACGCCATCGCCCGGGGATTGACAAAATCCGGCGTCGCCGTGGAATCGATCAATTGCGAACACGCCAAGTCCACCGAAATTCAAGCCGCCGTCGAGAAGTGCGACGGATTTCTCATCGGTTCCCCCACCCTCGGCGGACACGCCCCCACCCAAATTCAAACCGCTTTGGGGATCGTTTTAAATAGCACTTCGACGAGTAAATTGGCGGGGGTTTTCGGTTCCTTTGGATGGAGCGGTGAAGCGGTGGATTTGTTGGAAGATAAACTCAAAGATGCGGGGTACAAATTCGGATTTGAACCCATCCGCGTCAAGTTCAAACCCACGGATGTCACCCTGCAAACTTGCGAGGAAGCCGCGATCGATTTTGCCCAAGCCCTCCGCCGCGCCCAGAAGCTCCGCGTCCCCAAATCCAGCTCCCAGTCCGCGAATGCCGATCGCACCGCCCAGGCTGTGGGGCGTCTGGTGGGGTCCCTGTGCGTGGTGTCCTGTGGCCGGGGAGAGGTGAAAAGTGGGATGTTGGCATCTTGGGTATCTCAGGCGACGTTTACGCCTCCCGGGTTGACGGTGGCCGTGGCCCGCGATCGCGCCATGGAATCGATGACCCACGTCGGCGATCGCTTCGTTTTGAATATTTTAGAAGAAGGAAAACAACTGCGAAAACACTTCATGAAACGCTTCGATCCGGGGGAGGATCGGTTCGCCAACTTGTCCACGACGGAAGCCTCGAACGGCTGTTTGATCCTCGACGATGCCCTGGCTTATCTGGAGTGCGAAGTCAAAAACCGGATGGAGTGCGGCGACCACTGGGTGATTTACGCCCAGGTGGAGAATGGAAATCTGCTCCACTCCGAAGGAATTACGGCGGTTCATTATCGGAAAACGGGGACGTTTTATTAATTTGATTCGATCCCCTTCCCGTCTCCCTTGAAAACGGGAAAGCTATTGATTTAAAACCAGTTATAGCGCTGCGCGCGGTCTTCGGGAGTCGGGAGTCGGGAGTCGGGAGTCGGGAGATTGATCATTCCTGGCGTGTTATATCAAATCCGGTTATCCCCTCCTAAACCTCCCCAATCCACCAAGCGAGGATTTTTGCTCGTCGGGGCCCCTGGCTTGCGCCCTTGGGAATTGATTCCCAAGCGATCTCGATATCCAACCCGTTTTTTTTCCGGGTATTCAACCGGATTTGATATGACACAATCCTTTGAGAAAAGGCCATCGGCCATCGGCACAAATTTTGAGCCGTTTCAGAAGGTGGCAAGGAAACCCAAGAATTATCACTAACAGCTAATCCCTTACCGTCACACGATTGCGGTCATTAAGCTTAGAAAAGTATAGGGCATTATCCACTCTTTTGATCAGACTTTCCACCGTATCATCAGCTCGGTACGCGGAGACACCAAAACTGGCAGTAATTGTCTTTTCAACTTCCGAAAATTGATGATGTTCAATCTTACTTCGCAACTTCTCAGCCAGGTGAGTCGCGTCAGCCAGTTTCGTCTCAGGACAAACCACAATAAACTCCTCTCCGCCCCAACGTCCTACCACATCTGTCTTTCGCAAGTTATTCTTAAGAATCAATGCGAATTCCACCAGGACAGAATCCCCAATATGGTGGCCGTAGGTATCATTGATCTGTTTAAAATTATCTATATCCAAGATAATAACAGAAAAACAAAGATTGTACCTGTTGGCACGAAGGACTTCACTGGCAATTTTTTCATCAGTAAAATATCGGTTGAATAAACCAGTTAGCTTATCGGTTTTATAGAGAAAATCTAGCTTCTTATTCGCTTCAATCAGTTTTTTGTTATACCTGGAGATAATCAAGTTCCGATAAAACAGGAGAGACAAAAAAACAAGAAATACAGCCACAATTTTCCAAAGCAATCCATAGTCAAACTCCCAGTCATAACTCACAGATACCCAGCGATAAAATATCCTTTGACGTTCTTCATAAGAAATAGTGGCGATGGCTTTATTGACAATTGATAGTAATAGCGGCTTGTCATTTCTCACGGCAATCGACACATCATAATCAAAATAAAGCTCGCCCGAAATTTTCAAGTTTGGCATTCTATTCGTTTTCAGTTGATAGCTGATGGTCGGCAAAGTATCTATATAAGCGAACACTTGATTTTTCCGTACCATTGTCAATCCAGTTCGAGCATCAGGAACTTCTTTGATGAGAATATCAGGATATTTTTTGCGTAGCAATTCGATAGCTGCGTACCCCTTTATCAGGGCAAAACTCTGGTCTGCAACTCGATCAAAATTGAGAATATATATTTCCTTTAAATTGGTGGCTATAACCAATGGCAAAAAGATATAGGGTTCGCTAAAATCCAAAAATTCCTTGCGGGATGGTGTGGGAACAGCCCCCGGAAGAATATCGCAGCCCCCTTGTCGGGCGACGGACAAAGATTCATACCAAGAACTTGTTTTGACCACCCGAAATTCTTTTCCGATGCGCCGGGAAATCATCTTCATATAATCTGCGACAAGCCCGATATAATTTCCCTCTTCATCTAATTTTTCATAAGGCATCCAATCGGGATCAATGCAAATTGGGATAAAATCAATTGTAGAAAGATATTCTTGTTCTTCCTGATTAAGATTGAGATTGACATCGGAAGCATAGGTATAATCTTTCACTGGCACTGCCAAGAGCGCCACCAATAATAACAGAAACAGGAGAAACCTACGATCAGCTATCATTTTTCAATTCTCCCCAAAGAAAACAGGTTGTTTGAGTTCGTATTTTCACCCTTTATATAAAAAAATAGACATCACCACAAAATGATGGCAATCGGGAGTCATTTGAAAATCTTCTCGCCCCCAAGCCCCCAATCCTGGGGGCTTTGATCCGATCGAATTTTCACTCATTATTTCACACTGCTATACTCGATCGCTTTCCCATTCATGTCTCCGTAAAGTCCCCCTTATTGAGGTAATTTTGGGGGATATTCCGATTGGATTAAAGTGTCAATCACCGGATCTGATATGACTCATCCACCACTCGCAGCCGTCGTGTCACCAACGT
Source organism: Limnospira sp. (assembly GCA_050045915.1). Taxonomy (GTDB): domain Bacteria; phylum Cyanobacteriota; class Cyanobacteriia; order Cyanobacteriales; family Microcoleaceae; genus Limnospira. The sequence goes on along the minus strand of JBNGCR010000020.1, from coordinate 26,363 downwards.
GATCCCGCCCCGGCGCATCAAAATGGCGGAAACCCAGCTATCCTCGGGAACGTCGGGCGCCTGACCGATTTTGAACACCCCGCCGGAGGGGAGGAATTCCAACCGTAGGGGTTCCGAGTCAAAATAGGCCTGTGCCGTCGCCGGTTGGGCGATCGCCGTCCCGATCAAAATCTCGCTCCCCAAGGGTTCCTCAACGATCGCATCGACGCTGTATTCCTCCCCCATTTGCACCTGTTCCGGGACGTTCAGCCGCACCGTCGGCGGTTCGTCGCCGGAAGTCAGTTGATTTTGTTCCGACAAAATTTCCTGATCGACAATTCTATCATTCTCGATCCGCTGTTGGGAAGTAATCGTAGAAAGCAGGGTCAATTCGCGATCGCCCAACTTTCTCACCCCCTCAATTTGAGTCACGGTCGTCGCCACGATCGCCCCTCCATCGCGCTCCCAACTCTCCAACGTCGTCGTGTAATTCAGCCGGGAATACTGCTCCCAAAACTCCGTCAACGCCCGCTCCAACATTTCGTAATTCAGACCGTCGGAATTGGTAAAATCCCGGGCGTAGTTCTCCATCACCGCACCCACATCTCGCCGGTTCGCAGCCCCCTCAATTTCCTCGATCAGCGCCGTCAATTCCGGGGGGGCCGTCGCCGGCAGTTCCGCGCCGCCGCTGCGGGGAAACAGACCCGAACCGCACCACAGGGCAATGCCCAAAATGGCGGATAAAACCGGTGAAAAAGACCCTCGGAAAGCCGAGCCGGAACGCTCTCGCGCCGGGGTAGCGATCGGGGAGTCGGATTGAAAGAGTTGAAAGGGGATCATAAGTCGAGTTGTCAGTTGTCCGTCTCGGTTGTACAGTTGTCAGGAGTCGGGGATTTCCATCCGGATACCCCGCCAGCCCTCGCGCCTTTTGATTGTAGCGGAGTTGTCGGCTAGAGAAGGAGAAAAACGGCTTTGACCCAAACACCCAAGCGCCTGTTGGTCGCCGCCAGCGGTACGGGCGGACATCTGTTTCCGGCGATCGCCACTGCCGGCTGTCTCGATGACTCTCACATCGAATGGCTCGGCGTTCCCGACCGCCTGGAAACCCAATTGGTTCCCCAACAGTATCGCCTCCACACCGTCGCCGTGGGGGGATTTCAGGGCAAACCCGGGCTGAGAACCCTGCTCACCGTCGGACGCCTCGCCGCATCGGTACTCAAGGTGCGGACTCTGCTCAAAACCGGCAATTTTCAAGGCGTCTTCACCACCGGGGGTTACATCGCCGCCCCCGCCATTCTTGCGGCCCGCTCCCTCGGCCTGCCCGTCGTCCTCCACGAATCCAATGCCCTCCCCGGCAAGGTGACGCGCTGGTTGGCGCCTCAGTGCACCCGGGTGGCGATCGGATTTGCCGAAGCAGCCCCATATCTCCCCAAAGCGAAAACGGCGGTGGTGGGGACACCCGTGCGGCCCTCATTTACAACAAATGAAACCGAACCCCTGCCCTTTGCCATCCCCGAGGATGCCCCCGTGGTGGTGGTGGTGGGCGGTTCCCAGGGGGCGGTGGCGGTCAACCGTTTGGTGCGGGCCGCCGCGCCGGCTTGGTTCGAGGCGGGGGTTTGGGTGGTGCACCTGACGGGGACTCAAGATCCGGAGGCCGACAGCCTCGAACATCCCCAATATATGGCGATGCCGTTTTTTGACAATATGGCGGCTTTGCTGCGGCGGGCGGATTTGGCGGTGAGTCGGGCGGGAGCCGGGACGCTGACGGAGTTGGCGATAACGGGAACTCCGGCGATTTTGATCCCCTATCCCTACGCGGCTGAAGATCACCAAACCTACAACGGCAAGGTATTCGCCGATCGCGGTGCGGCGGTCATGATCCGACAGGGGGACTTGACGGCGGCGGAACTTGAAAGTAAAGTTTTATATCTGTTACAATCTGCAACAGTGTTGTCGCGGATGAAAGAAGATGCCCGATCGCTGGCTGTTGTAGATAGCGCCAACCGCCTCGCAGACTTGGTTAGAGCGGTTATCGCGGAAAAGACCTGACGCGATCGCCGCAGCATTCCGGACAAAATCCAGTGATCGCGATCGCCCCCAACCGGGATTTTACTCATTTCCTTCACATTCAAGATCCAGCATATTAGGAGTTATCGAGAGTTTTGGAGGGTGTGGGATGAAATTCTTAACTTATGCAGCCGCAACGTTATTGATGGCGATCGGTGTTGCAACTTCGGCCCGCGCTGAGAACCCCGCCCACCTCAAGCAGTTGCTGGATACGAGAAGTTGTGAAGGATGCGACCTCACGGGCGCCCAATTGGAGGGAGTGGACCTCAACGGTGCAAACCTCCAAAATGCGGATCTCAGCGGCGCGAACCTCAAAGGTGCGAATTTGAATGAGGCGAACTTCAACCGGGCATTGCTGGTTGAGGCCGATCTGGAAAATACCAGCCTCATCGCCGCCAAACTCCACGGTGCAGATCTCACCCGCACGAACTTCAGCAATGCCAATCTGACTCTCGCCGGCATGGTGATTGCCAACCTCCAAGACGCGAACCTGCGGGGGGCGAACCTCGTCGGCGCCAACTTGGAAAGTGCCGACCTGACGGGGGCGAACCTTCAAGACGTGCGCCAGTCCGTCACCAATTTGGGTCAGGTTCAGTTACGGGAAGGGAGCCTTTACGGCTACGATATCAGCGGTGTCAATTTGCGCGATACGGACTTGAGCGGGACCAATCTTAGCAACGCCGATCTGAGTGCGTCAGATTTGGCAGGGGCGAATTTGAACGATGCAAATTTGCTGAATACCAATTTGATGAATGCCAGACGGTGAGACGGATTTGTTCCGGAGAGATCAATAATTGGGGACGTAGCTGGGCTACGTCCCCAATTTTATGGCATCGCCCGAGCGCGATGCCCGAGAATTATTCAATTGGATTGACAAAAAAGTTTTGGCAGTGGGCGGTAGGATGCACAATCTGCCCGGAGTCGCACCCACTCCATCGCCCCCGATTTAGGGTTGTGCCAAAGGGGTGAGATTGACGTGGATTTTTCCTTTCTCCCGGTTATATTTCTCGGACATCCCGTCTCGGTCGAGTCCGGCCAAGATCCAGATCAAACTGACTGCCGCGGCTTTGGTAATCGCATCGTTCCGTTCGGCGTTGGCTTTATCCATGATTTCCTTCTCTATTGAATGATTCTTGTTCGCGATCGCTGACCTCCTTGTAAAGGTTCCGATTCAACCGATTATACTTATAATGGTGACAGAATTAACCTCGTGTCTGGGTAATCTCGATCGCCGATTTTTGTGCGATCGCACCATCCCAAATGGCGATCTCAATCACATTTGAATGATGATGAGGGTTCGGTTTTCGACATCTGAAATCTGACACCCGGGGTTCTTTCTCAATTATAAGGGATCAACAATTACCTTCGTGGAGTCGGGTTGGAGATCCGAACCATTTATGATAAAAACAGATCGGGGATCTGATCCCCATCCCCTCTGCTTCACCCTTTAATGAGATCTGTTGAGATGCCGTCCCAGCCGAGTTCCGCCCCCAACGCCCAACCCAACCCCGTCGCAGCCCTCCTGCAACAGGCCGAGGCGCTTTATGCCCGGGAACGCTACGATGAGGCGATCGTGGCCTGTCAGCGGGCGTTGGAACTCCGACCCGATTGGGCTCCCATCTATGTGACGATGGGAAATATTTCTCAGGCGCAAGGTCAACTCGAAGGGGCGGTCTGTTACTATACCAAAGCTTTGGAATTTGACCCCAATTTTGCCCGAGCCCACGCCAATTTGGGCAGTATGCTCTACAAACAGGGCAAACTGGAGGAGGCGATCGCGAGTTACCAAAAAGCCCTCTCCCTCAAACCCGATCTGACTCCCATTTACATGAATTTGGCGCGAGTGTTGCGACAGTTGGGGCGGGAGGCGGAAGCTCGGGAAGTGGAAGGGCAAGCCGCCCTTGTCAATCCTCCGACGGGGGACGCGGCGCAGCTATTTCACCGGGGGAATCAGTTAGCGGCGGCGGGGAAATTGGAGGAGGCGATCGCGACATGGCAACAGGCGATCGCGGCGGACCCGAATCTGGGGGAAGCCTACTCTCAGATCGGCATGATTTACCGCCACCAGGGAAAGCCGAAAGAGGCGATTCCCTTCCTCGAAAAAGCCCTGGAATTGAAACCGGATCTCGTCGCCGCCCACCAACACCTGTGCGGCATTTACCGCGACTCTGCCGACCTCGCTGCCGCCCGCCGCGCCGTCGATCGCTACGTCCAAACCTGCGGCGATGCCGACCCGATCATGGCGTCTATTTACGCCGTCAGCATCTATCAAGTTTCGGGATTGAATCGCATCGCCCTGGAGCGGTTTTTGGAACTGGAAGCGAAACTGCCCGCCCTGCTACCCAACAGCAGCGAAATCGAAACCAAATCCCTCTACGCTAACTTATTATTTGCCCTGCCCTACCTGCGGGATAATTTGGAACAAAATTACGCCCTGCAACGCTTGATCGGCGATCGCTATATCAACCAAATCCTCACCCCGCCCCCCCCCACCCCCGCCCCCTCCAAACCGGGCGCTAAAGGATTCGGAAGCGGCACGGGAAAAAACCCCCTAAAAATCGGTATCCTTTCCAAGCACTTCTGCCGCCACTCCGTCGGCTGGTGCAGTGCCGATGTCATCCAAGAACTCGCCGCCCTCAATACCGAGATTTATTTGTATTGGAGCGATCGCCCCACCCGAGACAGCCAAACCCCAAAATTTGAGCAAGTCGCCCACAACGTTTTCGAGCCGAAAAACTTCCCCCAGGGGCTCCCCGATGCCGGAGAAATTGCCGCCGCCATCCGCAACGACGGCATCGATATTCTGTTGGATTTGGATTCCTTGAGCGTCCAAATTCACACCGAAATTTTATATCAAAAACCCGCCCCCGTCTGCATTTCTTGGCTGGGATTCGACGCACCCCAACTGTCGTCCAAAAATTACGTCCTCGGCGACAACCGCACCCACCCGCAAGGGCGAGAAGCCTATTCTGTCGAACAATTAATTCGGATGCCGAAGACGTTTATGGCGGTTTCCGGATTTCAGCGGGTTGAGGCGGATGCCACCCAACTCCGGCAGGCTTACCGCATCAGTTCCGATCAGGTGGTTTACCTCTGCGTCGCCCCCGGACGCAAGTTCAACCGGGATCTCGTCGATGCCCAGGTGGCAATTCTCAAACGGGTTCCCGACAGTATTTTAGTCCACAAAGGGCAGGGTGATGTCCAGGTGGTGCGGCAGGCTTACCGGGAGGCTTGCAAGGCGATGGGAGTCGGGGTGCACCGCATCAAACAGATTAGCCGATTTGCCACGGAGGAAGAACATCGAAAAATCTATCTTTTGGCGGACGTGCTGTTGGATTCTTACCCCTACAATGGCGGCACCCACAGTTTGGAAGCCCTGTGGTTCGACGTGCCCATCGTCACCCGGCGGGGCGAACAGTTTTTGTCCCGGATGGGGTCCGCCTTCCTGGAAGGGGTGGGGATAGATGTCGGGATGGCGGACTCCTGGGAAGAGTATCAAAGTTGGGGGATTCAGTTGGGGCTCGATGCCGAACTGAGGCAGTCGATCCGCGATCGCCTCGCCGCCTCCAAAAATGCGGACAACCTCGCGCCGCTGTGGAATCCCAAGGCTTTTGCGAAGGATTTATATGTCCAGTTCGAGGCGTTGCTTAAACGATAATTATAGCACGTTTTTATCAATTTTTGCAAGTGGGGCGCGATCGCTTATGGTAGTCGGAAAGCATTGGTAAATAGTCGCGCCCCCAAACCCCCAATTCTGGGGGCTCTTAGCCGACAATTTTTCACTCATCATTTCCCATTGCTATAACAGTCGGCAGTCAGCCCTTCGGCAAGCTCAGGACAGGCTTTCAGCCATCAGCTTGCGGTTGAAAGTCCATCGTTGGCAAGTTTCTGGATTTTTGGATGTCCTAACCGTCATGGCGACTGCTACAAAAAACAATCAAAACTTATAGCAGTGCGCGCTCGCGTGTTTACAGTTCTGGAAAAAGGGGAAAACCTCGAAACCCTTACCCCCCCCTTCCTCTTCCCCACACCCCCTCGCTTCAGCGCTATATTATTATATTTTAAATAATTTTTCCAAATACTTGCGGGTGCTATTTTATACCCGTCAAAATTTAACCGAATGTTGATATTTTCTTAACTCTACCTTAATTCGGTAAATGTAACTTAATTAAGTGTAAATTTTCTTCCAATCGACTGTCGAGAAAGGGAGGCTCATTTCGGGTCATTGTCAGTCGTCTCGTTTTGCAAAATCGAGCGTCCGAAGTGCGGAGAAACCCCCGGGAATCTCTGTCGCATTCCTGCGTTTAAAAAAACCGCCAGCATCTATCTGCAAAAACCATGTCAAACAGCGTTATTTTCATCCACCCGGACGGAACCAGTCCGTCCCACTTCGCCGCCGGCCGCTTCGTCCAAGAAGGACCCGACGGCCGCCTCAACTGGGACGAGATGACGAAAGCCGGGGTGTATCTCGGCCACATGAAAGACCAGATCGTGGGAACCTCCAACGGGGGGGCGGTCGTCCACGCGATGGGCGTCAAACCCTTCGCCGGATCTTACGGTTTGGATGAAAACGGCGAACCCCTGCTGTCCCTGTCCGGCCTCAGTCCCGAACTCGGCGGGCCCGATCTGGGGGTAGGACCCGGGATGACGATCATGGAAGAAGCGATCGCCGCCGGAAAGGCCACCGCCGTCATCAACTCCGGCTTTATCGCCGAACCGGGGACGGGGGTATTTTTAGCCGACGTGTTCAACCGGCGGGAAACCGAAGAAATCACCGCCGAAGTGCTCGAATCCGGCGCCAACGTGATTTTGGGCGGCGGTGAAACGGACTATTTGCCCGTCGGAACCTTCGGTTTCTTCGGGGAAGAGGGGACCCGGGAAGACGGCCGCAACCTGATCGAAGAAGCGACCGATCTGGGTTATACGATTGTTTACACCCGCGAACAACTGCAAAGTTTGCCGGAAGACACCCAAAAAGTGCTGGGGATTTTCGCGGCCGAAGACACCTACAACGACACCACCGAAGAGGCGAACGTCGCGGCGGGATTGGAAAATTACGGCCAATTTTTCCCCGATGGAACCCCCACCAATCCGCCCACCATCGCCGAGATGTTGCAGGCGACGTTGGAGTTGGACCTGTTCTCCCCCGAAAACGAGAACGGCTTCTTTATCGTCATGGAAGAAGAGGCCACGGACAACTTCTCCAACAATAATAACGCCCGGGGCGCGATCGAAGCCGTTTTGCGGGCGGATGAAGCGATCGGTGTGGCCAAAGACTATATCGAAAACGTCAAACCCAACACCTTATTAATTACCGCCGCCGACAGCGACGGGGGTGGCTTGGAAGTGGACGACGTGAGCGGCGAAACCGTCGGAACCGTGGGCGTGAACCCGACTTTGAGCGATCGCTCCGACGCGGTGGAAGTCCCCTACGACGGCGCCAGCGGACGGGACACCGAACCCTTCGTCTCCGCCCCCGACGCCAACGGCAACGAATACACCTTCGGCGTGGGATTTGCGGGAACCCCCGACTTTGCCGGAAGTATCGTCGCCAAAACCTTCGGTTTGAATGCGGAATTGTTGCCCAGTACGGTGGACAACACCGACATTTACCGCATCATGTACCAGACGCTGTTCGACGTGGAACTGCCCCCCTTCGTCCCCGCCGAACCGCCCCGGACGGCTCCGGAAGCCACCGAAGACACCGGAAACGTCATTTTTATCCACCCGGACGGAACCAGCCCCTCCCACTTCGCGGCGGCCCGTTTCGTGGAGGAAGGACCCGACGGCCGTTTGAATTGGGACATGATGACCCACGCCGGGGTATACCTCGGCCACATGGAAGACCAGATCGTGGGGACTTCCAACGCCGGGGCCGTCACCCATGCCACCGGGTCGAAAGTGCCCGCCCCCTCCTTCGGATTCGATGAAAACGGCGTCCCCGTGATTTCCCGTTCCGGGATGCGGGGGATGACGATCATGGAAGAAGCGATCGCCGCCGGAAAAGCCACTGCTGTCATCAACTCCGGATTTATCGCCGAACCGGGGACGGGAGCATTTTTAGCCGACGTAATTAACCGCCGGCAAACGGAAGAAATTACCGCCGAAATTCTCGAATCCGGCGTTGACATTATTTTCGGCGCCGGCGAAACGGACTATTTGCCCGTCGGAACCGTCGGTTTCTTCGGGGAGGAAGGAACCCGGGAAGATGGCCGCAACCTGATCGAAGAAGCCGAGGCGATGGGCTACACGGTCGTTTACACCCGCGAAGAGTTGCAAAGTCTGTCCGAAGATACCGAAAAAGTTCTGGGGATTTTCGCGGCCGAAGATACCTACAACGACACCACCGAAGAGACGAATTTTGAGGCGGGGTTGGAAAATTACGGCCAGCCCGGAAATGAGAATCCCCCCACCATCGCCGAGATGTTGGAGGCGGCTTTGCCGATCTTGTCCAAAGACCCCGACGGGTTCTTCGTGGTCATGGAAGAAGAGGGCACCGACAATTTCCCCAACAATAATAACGCCCGCGGCTTTGTGGAGGCGATGCAGCGGGCCGACGACGCGATCGGTGTGGCGATGGACTTCGTGGACAACCAAGATCCCAACACCTTATTAATTACCGCCGCCGATAGCGACGCGGGGGGTCTGGAAGTGGACGATCGCGACGGGGAAACAGTCGGAACCATCAGCGTTAACCCCACTTTAGCCGATCGCTCCGACGCGGTGGAAGTGCCGATGGACGGGGCCGAAGGCCGGGACAGCGAACCGTTCATTTCGGCGCCGGACGCCAACGGCAATCAATATCCCTTCGGCATCACCTATGTGGGCACGCCGGACTTCGCCGGAAGTATCGTTTCCAAAACCTACGGTCTGAACGCGGACTTGCTGCCGAATACGGTCGATAATACCGAAATCTACGAGATCATGTACCGGACGCTGTTCGGCGACATCCTGCCGAATTTGATCGACGGGACGCCGGCAGATGAAGTCCTCATCGGGGAAGATGGCAACGACCTGATCCGGGCGGACATCGGCAACGACCTGGCCGCGGGCGGTTTGGGCGATGATATCATCTACGGCGAAGAAGGGGATGACGTCCTGCGGGGCGACGAAAACAGCCGTTCCCCCGGCGGCGGCGTCGGTGGCGACGATACGATTTACGGCGGTTTGGGCAACGATCACATCGGCGGTAAAGCCGGCAATGATGCGTTGTTCGGCGACGAAGGCGACGATTTGATCTGGGGCGACGACGGCGACGATCTCATCGACGGCGGCTTGGGGAATGATATCCTCACGGGTGACGACTTTTCCGGCGGTTCCGGTTCCGATACCTTCGTTTTGGCTGTCGGCGAAGGGACTGACATCATTATTGATTTTGAAGTCGGCATTGATCGGTTGGCGTTGAAAGGCGGTCTGAGTCCGGAGGTTCTCTCGATTTCCGATATGGGAATGGGAGCCGCGATCGGCTTCGGAGAGGAAGTTCTGGCGATCCTGCGGGGTGTCGATGCAGCGGAATTGACGGCGGCTGATCCTTTTGGGGCGATCGTCTAGTTCTGAAAGTTAAAGGCTTGACTGATGTGTTTGTTTAATCATGAATTGGGGTGGTGAGAAACCGCCCCTTTTTTTTCTTAAATACTCAGAAATCGGGCAACCCGGGACCCCTACAATTCGGGCAACCCGGGACGGTTGCCCCTACAATGATCGCGATCGCCAAATTTTGACCGTTCAAAACCCGCTTTCTTGGAGAATCGGGGTGTTCTGAAAATTAATTTTGCTCCTCTTCCGGTTTGGCTTCCCGCAGCATCTCCAAAATGGAACCCACGGCAAATCCCATCGTGGCGCCGGTTATCCCGTAGGCAAGGGGTTCGCGGGGTTGACTGTAACCGATATTCGTTTCCGGAGAAACCAGATCGCAGCATTGATAAGTCTTCTGGCTCATTTTCGACACCGCCAACCCGAAGACGGAACCCAAACAAGCCATCACAATTCCTGAAAAAATAATCAATCTGACATTCATCGGACTGCCCCCAAGATAACTTGACGAGTCGAATTGCTCTGTCTACTTCGCTTATACCAAATTTTAGTCCGAAGGTCGGTAAAATTTTACAAAATTAAACCGGATTGGGGGATTCGACCCCCAAAGTTGTCATCGACCGATGATTGGGGACGGTTCGATCAATCTATAAAATTGATAGATCGCGATCGCTCTTTCTTTCTCCCCCGGTTTCAACCGACGAGAAAAGAAACCAGCAGGAGTAAAATCGTCCCGACAAATAGGATGTGGTTGATCCAGTCATCCGATGTCCAATCTTTAAACATTCGTCATTCCTTCAGTTCATCAAATCCGGGGGCGAGTCTATTATTGACAGATTGATGGTTTTTGTCAAACGATCGCACCGGGTGGCATTGTTGGCAACCCAACATCACATTACAAAATAAAATCATGATCCGTTCTTCCGGTTTTAAACTATTCACAAAAAATCGCCATATTTGCTTCTGTTCTGTGGCTGCGATCTAGTTCTTCGAGCTGAGGGGGTCTGACCCAAGGTTCCCCTTTCCATCCCCCGATCGCCAATTTCCAAAACCCGGGATGCCATCCTTCCTGTCGGGCAATAGTCGTATTTTTTGCATCTAATATAATTGTCTAAAATTGCCAGAATTTCTGCCTCTATACTGTGATGATTTGACCGAGCCATAATTGGCAATTTTGCCACCAAACTGGGCTTGATATCTCCCCCAATAATTTCGGTCATACTCCCTCCCATGACAGTCAATCATCTCTCTCAATTCTAAACGCCGCACCGCATCAGCCGCGCCAAGAAATAGACCGCCATTTTCGCGCCGTAGGCCGATCGCCACCAGTTCGACGGATGGCATCCCGGAGGGGCAGAAAGGCTAAAATTGAGTTCTTCATAAGGAAGCCATTTATTCTCCCCGCGCCACCCCAAGCGATCGCCCACCTGCGCCAACAAATCCAGGTCGATATTGGAGATGTCGTCCGTCCCCCCTTCCTGGGTATAAATCTGTCGCTGGACACTGAACCCAAATTGGTTATCGCTGTATTTCAACCACAATTGATCGAGCAAATGGAGGGCGCTGCATGGGAACAACATCACCTCGTCCGGTTTGAGATTGTCGTGGTTGGGTTGGTTGGCGATTTCTAACATCACCCGGGTCGTTTCCAAGTCCGCTTCCCGCCAATTGTTCGCCTCCAGCAACTCCCGCAACTTCCCGTAACGGTAGGTGTCACTCATCAACAACACAATCTGATCGAGGGCGTTCTCCAATTTCGCGACCCGTTCTTCTAGGGAAGCTGGGGGTTTGTCAGGTTCAATATGGGGCGCGGTGGGGTTGAGTTCCTGGGTGTCTTCAGACATGGTAAAAATAAATCGCGATCGACAAATTGATAAATTGGGAGAGTGGAGATTTACCCCTCTCCTTGGGGTTCGGGGGGGTTGCGATCGATTCGCAGAGCTTCATCCGGGCTTTCACTCGATTCTTCGCCGATGGGTGGACTCTCGCCGATCGCCTCATCCTCGTGGTAGCCGTTCGCCGTCCCCCCTTTGTGGCGGCGCAGGCGTTTTTTCCATCCCCCGCCGTCGGAACCGTTGGAACCCGAACCATCGGACTTGTCCGGCTTCTCCCCTTTCAAGAACCGGGCTTCCATATTCTTGATAGCGATGTACAGGTTAGGGGTGATCAGCAAACTCAACAGCGTCCCCACCAGCATCCCCCCGAAAATCGCCGTTCCCAAAGACCAGCGGCTCGAAGCTCCGGGGCCAGAGGCGACCACCAGGGGCCAGAATCCGATCAGGGAGGAGATCGCCGTCATCTGAATGGGGCGAAAACGCTGTTCCGCCGCCTGACTCGCCGCCTGTTTGATGCCGAGTCCCTTATCCCGCAGTTGGTTGGCAAATTCCACGATCAGAATCGAGTTTTTAGAGGCCAGACCGATCAGCATCACCAACGCCACCTGACAGTAAACGTCATTGGTGACGACGGGCCAGAGTGTCCCGGCCATGATCACATTCGCCCGCAGCCAGATGGCACCGAGGGCTCCGAGCACTGCCAGGGGAACCACCAGCATGATGATGGTGGGGTCGATGTAGCTTTCGTATTGGGCCGAGAGCACCAGGAACACCATCACGAAGCCCAAACCGAAGATAATCGGGGCGGCGCCGCCGGAGGCTTTTTCTTCTAAAGCGCTACCCTGCCAAGCGAAGCCATAACCGGGGTCGAGGACTTCCCGGGCCGCCTCCTCCATCGCTGCGATCGCCTGTCCGGAACTGAAACCGGGGGCGGGGTTAGCCTGAATCCGCATGGAGCGGTAAATATTGAAGTGGGTGATAATTTCCGGCCCGACAAACTCTTCAAATTTGACCAAATTTCCCAACGGAATCAGATCTCCAGTCCGCGATCGCACATAAAGGCGATCGATATCCCCAGGGTCGGCCCGAAACTCGGCTTCCGCCTGAGCCACCACCCGATACTGGCGCTGTCCCAACACAAAGTCATTCACATAGGACGACCCCAAATAAATCTGGAGGGTGCTAAAAATATCAGCAATATTGACATTCAAAGCCATGGCGCGATCGCGCAGCACCTCAATTTTCTTCTGGGCTTTCGATGCCGAAAACTGGCTGAACGCCCCCGTCACCGCCGGATAGCGATCGGAATTCAGGGCCGCCGCCAAGCGATTTCCATTGTCCACCAGAGCAGTAATCGGCAAGATACCCGTGCGATCTTGAATCTGCATTTCCACCCCGCCGGTATTGCTCATCCCCTGCACCGGGGGAGCGTTGAGGGCGAAGGCCTGCAACGTCGGGATTTCTCGCAGGGCGCCGTTGACCCGCCGCAGCACCCCGTAAACCGACTGGCTCTGTCCGGGCCGTTCGTCCCACGGTTTCAAGCCAACGAACATCACCCCCTGAGACGGGTTCTGCCCCTCAAAACCGAACCCCGCGGCGCTGAACGTCGATTCCACCTCCGGCTGTTGCAAAACCGCCTCGATCACGTCTTCCGCCGCCTCCGCCGTGTAGTTGAGGGACACCCCGTCGGGCGTCTGAAAGACGATCAAAAAATAGCCCTGGTCTTCTTCGGGGACGAAACCGCTCGGCACCCAGCCGTACATCAAAACCGTCAGCACCAACCCACCGACGAACAATCCCATCACCAGAGTATTGATGCGAACCAAAAACCGAATCGTTTTGGCATATTGATTTTGGAGCCAGTTGAATCCCTGGTTGAATTTCCGGAACAGCCACCCCAGGGGACCCTGGGTTTCCCGCTGGGGGCGCAACAGCACCCCGGCCATCGTGGGGGAGAAGGTGAGGGCGTTGAAGGTCGAACAGAGTACCGCAAAGGCGATGGTGAGGGCGAATTGTTTGAAGATAATTCCGGTGGTTCCTGGAAAGAAGGAAACCGGGATAAAAACCGCCATCAGCACCAGGGAGGTGGCAATGATCGCCCCGGTGAGTTCCTGCATGGCGTCGAGGGCTGCCTGCCGGGGTTTCATCCCCTGGTTGATTTTGCTGGAAACGGCTTCCACGATCACGATCGCGTCGTCCACCACCAGACCCGCCGCCAGGGTGCAGGCGAATAGGGTCAGGCTGTTGAGTTGGAATCCCATCACCATCAACCCGGCCATCGCCCCGATCAGGGCCACCGGAATCGCGATCGCGGGAATCAGGGTGGTCCGCCAGTCCTGCAAGAAAATAAAGATCACCAAAATCACCAATGTGATCGCCTGAAATAGCGTCACGACCACCTCTTGCAGGGAGGCGTTGATAAATAAAGTCGTATCGAAGGCCGTCTCATATTTCAATCCCGGCGGGAACGTCGCGCTCAACTCCGCCACCCTTGATTTCACCGCCGCCGCCGTTTCCAAAGCGTTACTCCCCGGACGCTGGTAGATGGCGATCCCCACCGCCGGCCGATCCCTGAACTTGGCATTGACGTTATAATCCTGGGCGCCGAGTTCGGCCCGCCCCACATCTTTCACCGTGACCAGGCTGCCACCCTCTCCCACTCTCAGCACTAAATTTTCAAATTCCGTCACATCCCGCAAGCGACTCACCGCTTGCAACGGAATCTCAAAGCGTTGTTCTGGGGGAGTTGGGGATTGACCGATTTTTCCGGCCCCCACCTGAATGTTTTGTTCCCGCAGGGCATTGACGATATCCTGAGCGACTAACCCCCGAGCCGCCATTTGTTGGGGATTGAGCCAAATCCGCATGGCGTATTTTCGTTCCCCCAACAGCGTCACCTGCCCGACTCCCGGCGCCCGGGTCAGTTCGTCGGTGACGCTCAAATCGAGATAGTTGCTGATAAAAATCTCGTCGTAAAGATCCCGTCCCTGTTCATCCGTGTCGGAGTAAAACGCCAGCACCAATAAAATATTGGGAGAAGAGGCTTGGACGGTAACGCCCGTTCGGGTGACGATATCTGGCAAACCGGACTCCGCCTGAGAAACCCGGTTGTTGACATTGACTTGGGCGATATCCCGGTCTACATCTACGGGGAAGGCGACGGAGATATTGGAAACGCCGTTATTTCCGGTGTTGGAGGAGATATATTTCATGTTTTCAACACCGTTGATCTCCCGTTCCAAAAGCGTGGTTACGGTTGTCTCGGTTGTCTCCGCATCCGCCCCGATATTGACTGCGGTGACGTTAATTTGGGTGTTGGCAAGCTGCGGCAGTTGGGAAATGGGCAGTAGTGGAATGCAGATGACGCCCACCAAGATAATCAAAATGGTGCAGACTGTGGTGAGGACGGGGCGTTTGATGAATGTGCTAACAAATAACAGCATGGGCAGTTGGTGACGGGTGGTGGGGTCGGTCGATGGTAGCGGGCGATCGGAATGGGTTCCGGGAGGGAATTGGCTCCCTATCTGGGGAATCCAGCCCGCCAGATCTCATCCCCCCGCGCCAATTTCTGATATTGACACTCCCCGCGAAGACAGCGACAGGGATTCTTGGTTCATCGACCAGACTTAACTGAGCCGGATTGCTCCAACCCAGCCAGAGGCCCAATCTCCCCAAGCGTATACGTTCCCGTGTGCCCCACGGTACGGAGTCCAAAGTGCAGGATGTTGATGGCAGCATTCACATCTCGGTCAGCCTCATAGCCGCAATGCGGGCAGTGATGGGTTCTGACTGAGAGCGCCTTCTTGACTCGTTGGCCACAGTTTGAGCAATCTTGGCTCGTATAGTGGGGAGGAACAGCAACCGTTACCTTCCCGTATTTCCTACCAAAATACTCCAACCAACAGCGAAACGTTGACCACCCCGCGTCACTAATCGACTTAGCCAGATGCCGATGGCGAACCAACCCTTTCACATTCAAGTCTTCATAGGCAACCAAATCGTTAGATTGGATGACGCAGTAGGCGATGCTCTTCGCCCACTCATTACGCTGCCTGCTTACCCTTAAATGCTTTCGGGCGTATCGGTTCCTAGCCTTGTGATAGTTCCTGGACTGTGGTTTTGCCCCCTTACGGTACTTTCTGGACTTCTGTCGATTGACTCTGTTTAACTGCCTTTCAGACTTACGATAGAACTGCGGTGCTTCCACCACACTGCCATCGCTGGCTGCGATAAAATACCGCAACCCGAGGTCAAGTCCAACAGCTTTTTGACTCGGCTCAATCTGCACCTGAACATCAACCTGGATGCAGAACTGAACATAGTAGCCATCAGCGCGACGGACTAAGCGCACCCGCTTAATCAGGGATTCGTCATAGCGGGCCAGATCGTAGGTTCCGATCAACCTCAATTCCCCAATCCCAAAGCCATCGGTGAATTTGATGCGCTTCGGTTCAAGCAGCTTCCAGCCAGAGGTTTTGTACTCCACCGAGCGAGAATGCTTCTTGAACTTGGGGAATCCTACGGGCTTAACTCCCTTTTTGCAGTTCTCATAGAACCGACTGATTGCACTCCATGCCCGTTCTGCTGCTGCCTGACGAGCCATAGAGTTGAGTTTCTTGGCAAAGGGAAACTCCCCAGCCAAGTCCTTGCAGAGCTTGCTAAGGTCGTATCTACCCACTCCCCGATTGTCCATCCAATGGCGCACAGCTTTGTTACGGACAAACTGAGATGTCCGTATAGCGTCGTCGATAGCGATAGCTTGGGCAGGCTTTACCCGTGCTTTGAACTCTATTACAATCATGCGTTTTATGTTGGCATATCTGACGCAAGGAAGGAGGCTAAAGCCGCTCGTGTCGTCTTTCATCCCCGCAATAAATTGACGGGGCTTTCAGACTCCCGTACTATTTTCGTAAATCCGGTCAGGTTAATGATACCGGATTCTTGAAATTTAACCCGTCTTTTTTGGGTTCGGGTTTGGAGCCGTGATCGCCCTATTGTTGTGGCTGGAAAGCGGCTTCGGGTTCCTTGGTGCGATCGACGATGGGCAAGCCGTCCCGCAATTTGATCACCCCTTCGCTGACGATGCGATCGCCGGCTTTGACCCCCGAAATCACCTCGTAACTCTGACCCTGAATGCTGCCGAGTTGGACGGGAACTTGTTTGGCGACCAGCATCGTTTCTCCGGCTTCCGTCTGCTGTTCTTCCACCCGAAACACGAAACTCTGTCCCCCGATGCGGGTGATCGCTGTCGTGGGAACCGTGACCCCCGGTGCCTGTTGCCAAATCACCCGGGCGCGGACAATTTGATCGGTCCGCAGTTCGTTATTTTGGTTGGGATACATCGCCTTCGCCAAAATAGTTTGGGTGTTGGTTCCGGCGTTGGGGGCGATGTAAGAAATCCGACTGATGCCGATCGCTTCCCCCGTTTCTTGGGCAATTAACTCGACCGGAGTTCCAACCCGCAATTGGGGCAAAAAACCGATGGGAATATCGATGTTAACTTCCAAGTTTTGGTTCTGACGGATGCTGGTGAGGGTGGTCTGGCTGTTGACGAAATCCCCCACCTTCACCGGAACGTTGCCCACGATGCCGCCGATGGGGGCGTTGATGGTGTAGTAATCCAACTGCACCTGTTCGACCACCGCATTAGCCCTCGCCCCTTGAATTTCCCGATCCAATAGGGCGAGCTGGGCAATAGCCGCTTCGATCGCCTTTTCTTGGCTGGCGATGTCCGCTTCCAGGGTGGCAATTTGGCGATCCAGATCGTTGCCGGAACTGTCCACCTGCGCCCGCGCCGCCTCGATGGTGCGTCCCTGGCGGGACAAGTTCGCCTGGGCTGCTTCCACCCGCGCCCGGGCCGCGAGCACTTCTTTTTCCTGGTTGGCGACTTCGGCTTCACTGGTCTGCCGGTCCCGCAATTTCTCGTCGTAGAGTTCCGAGGAAATCACCCCTTCCTGCCACAGCTTTTCATAGCGCTCATAGGCGGCCTGTCGCTGTTGGCGGATGGCCTGCCGGCGCTCCAACTCCCGCAGGGCGGCCTGGAGGTTTTCTTGGGAATTTTCCAACTCGAATTCGAGCCGCTGCCGTTCGTCGATTTGGGCATCTAGTTCCCGCTCGGCCCGCTGCAAATTGGCTCCTTGGGACTGAAATTCCAATTCGGCCTGGGTTCGGGTCAAGTTGGCTCTCAGGGCTTCCAAATCGGCTTCGGCGCCCTTGAGTGCGGCTTGTCGGGCTTCCACCGTGGCCAGTCGGTTCTCGAAGTTGGCCCGCTGTTGGGAGGAGTCGATCTCCATGAGGGGATCGCCGGCCGAAACCTGTTCCCCCAGGCGGACGTAAACCTGTTTCACCCAACCGCTCACCCGGGGCTGGATGATGGAGTTTTCCACCCCCTCGACTCTGGCGTTGTATTCGCTGCTCTCTTTGACATCCCGGGAGTCGATTTTTTCGATTTCCACGGGGACGGGTGGGGGGCCAGCCGCCTGGGGTTGCCCGGAACAGCCACTCAGCAGGGCTACAGCGACGAGTAGGGGTAGGGATGCGATCGCTTTTGACGGTTTTTTATTCATCGCTCAATTGTTGAGATCAACGATTTTATCGCCAAAATCTGGCGGATGCACGGTTCATGTAAAGTTCAGCCCGAGAATTGCTCCGAATCTTTCCCCCTCGAAACCTTTTCAGGCAATTGTGCGGACCCATCGTCGGGGCGACCCGTTCGGAGGCGGGTCAGAATGTCTGACATTTTACCCGACTTCCCCACTTCTAGAAAACCACACTTGCCAAAAATGACATCTCACAGTATAAGTAATGGCCGTGAAAGATGGGTGAATCTGATAACAATCGTCATCAATTGTCATCAAAATGTTATGAAGTTTTAAGTTTGATCGCCGGTCAGGGTGCGATCGCGGTTCTCTCGCGACTGAGGATTTCGGAATCGGATAAAGGCGGACGCAAGAACAAATAGAATAGCGGCCCGAACAGGGGAATTAAAGCGACAATCCAAAATAATGCGGAATTATCCATCCCCCGCCGGGCCATATCATCGCCGAGGAGGGCGGGAAACAGCGCCGACAGTAGGCAAAAATCCAGACTCATGACGTGGATGAAGCGACTCGTCTGCCACTGTCGGACAAAATCGCCCCAATCCCCCTGGGTGAAGCCGTAACCCACCAGAGCGATCGCCCCGGCGGTCAAAATGATACCCGTGAACCGGGAATCCCAGAGGCGGATGAAGCGATCGCAGGGTCCGGGAAAGTCGGGGTTTGATTGGCGCAAAGCCAAATAGGGCAGTAGGGCGAAGGCACCGACCCCGAAGGAAAGGGCGGCAAAGGGCCAGGCGGGAATCTTCTGGCCGCGGCCGTCGGCAAATACCAAGCCACTGTAAACCAGCGGCCAAATTCCCATCAAATTAAACAGGGCAATAATCAAAGGATTGATGCCCTCCCAGTTGCCAAAAGAGAGGTTTTGAATCAGGGCGAGAGTTTCCTCGGGACGATCCGGGGGGGCCCATAAAAAGGCGTAGGCGACAAACCCCAGCCAAACCAGCCATAAAGTGATTTTCAGGGATCGGATCGATGTCGAGGTAGAGACACTCATGGCAAAAATCGGTCTAAAGCGGCTTTGAGTTCTTCGATTTCAACGTCGATATTGCCTTCTTTGGCGGCTCGGGCCACACATTCGGTCAAATGTTCGTCCAGAATCATCCGGGAAACGCGATCGACCGCACCCCGGACGGCGGCGAGTTGCACCAGCACGTCGGGACAGGGGCGACTTTCCTGCACCATCGTTTTGACGCCGCGGATGTGTCCCTCGATGCGGGAGAGTCGGTTCACGACCCGGCGCAGGGATTCTTCGCTGTGAACGTGGGGGTGGGCAGACGGGGCGTGTTCCTCCGGGTGAAGGTGTTGGTGGGGGTGAGATAGGGGTGTGGTGGAGGAATCAGATCCAATCATTATGTGAGTTTTTCAACGCGGGGTGGAGAAATTAGGGGTCGAGAGAGATGTCACCATCTTCCCCTCCCATTCAGAACCGTGCATTAGACTTTCATCTCACACGGCTCCTAGTTCAGCCGTCTCGTTGTCATGAGTACGACTCTTGCTTAAACTACCATCTATGGCAGTCTTGGCATCGTGACAGTGGCGGTGCAACAGTTGGAGGTTTTTATAATCATCCTTTCCGCCGAGGCTTCTGGGGATTATATGGTCAGTCTCCACTTGGTCTTCGGTTGAGATGTTTTATCAGGGCGGCTTGAGGTGATGTTTTATGTTTCTTAATCACCTCTTTTACCTTTTCAATGTGGGCTTTGATTGCTTCTTTATCCGGTTTGATGTGGGTCTTAAAGCCTAGTAGTTTACTGGCCTTTCCTCCACTCTTCCCAGATGTGTGTTTTCCTTTTGGATATTGCCTAATATTGAACCCCAGGAAGTCAAAGCCAGGTTGAACTTTTTCTCCGTCAACTTCAATTTCTTGAAGCGTATGACAGATTCTTGTCTTTTCCGGCTTGAGTTGGAGTCCAATGGGTTTTAACCATTCGGAAATAACAATCTTGCACTGTTCGATGATTTCGAGATTTGGTGATATGACTACAAAATCATCAGCATATCTGACGACCGTTTGGCTGTTGCCTTCACTACTTGCTTAATCGACCATTAGGCAAGAGCCGGTATGGGGTAACATCGTTCCAGTGGCTATCGCCTCCTCTCTCGGATTATCAGTTTTGCTTATTCCTTTTATAAGGAATTTCTATTTACCGATTTTTCCTTGACCCTGAGAGTTCCAACCTCATTTAGTATCGTGTGATACCAAACTTGGGAACATACAGATAGTTATAAGGCTGGTCAGGGGTGCGCCCCTTATTCACCCGAGGGGTGAAAAGCCTTACCGGGAGGTTATTTCAGGTATTTCAGCCTTATTTCATTCCCGAACGAATCGCACCAATATTCAATATTTTAGCGGAGAGGAAAATTTCGGGGGGGGGCGATCGCGATTCGAGGAATCGGAGTCACCCCCAAAAAAAGGATGCGCGACAGTCGCCCGGGATTGAGGCTGCGATCGCGCATCCGGTGGAGAAATCGCGGAATTTTGAGACGCTACAGACAATCTAAGCGAACTTAGTCTTCGTCTTCGTCTTCATCGTCCTCAAAATCATCGTCGAGGATATCCTCTCCGAGGATAGAGGGCGAAAACGGTTCTTCGTCGTCGATTCCCGGCACATTGTCCTTCTCTTCGCGGATGGCGAACTCGCTGAAATCGTCATCATCCGAGTCGCCGTCCTCAGAGAACTGGCCCTTGCCCCTGTAGGCCCGGGCGGTGCGATCGTCGAGGACCACATCGGTGAGCTCGTCGCTGTCCTCGTCGATAGAGTTGGTATCCCAGTCTACGCTGTCCTCGATCCCGCCCTCTTCGTAGGCGTTGAATCCACTGCCGGCCGGGATCAGGCGTCCGATGATCACGTTTTCTTTCAAGCCCCGCAGCCAGTCGGACTTCCCTTCGATCGCCGCCTCCGTCAGAACCCGGGTCGTCTCCTGGAAACTCGCCGCCGAGATAAAGCTGTCGGTGTTCAGCGATGCCTTGGTGATCCCCAGCAGCACCGGCGTGTAGCGGGCGGGGGCGCCCCCGGTAATGGACATAGCCTCGTTCACCTGTTCCACCTGGCGCAGTTCCACCAACTCACCGGGCAGCATCGTCGTATCGCCACCGTCGTCCACCCGCACCTTGGACGTCATCTGGCGCACGATCACCTCGATGTGCTTGTCGGAAATATCGATTCCCTGGGACTGATAAACCGACTGCACCTCATTCACCAAGAAAGTCTGGCACTTTTGGAAACTCTTGAGGGCCGATTCGTAAACCAACCCATCCTGTTCCAAGTGGTAGTTGAAGAAGACCTCCAAAATCTCGTGGGGATTAGCCGGCCCGTCGGTGAGGGGCTGCCCCACATCCACGGTCTGCCCGTCGGAGACGATCGCCTTCTGGCCGGGGCTGAGGGGGTAGTCGGTGATCGCGCCGCTCTCCTCCACGACCCGCAATTCGACGAGTTCATCCTGGACCTCCACCTGGGCGGTTCCCGGCTGGCGGGCCAAAATGCAGGCTTCCTTCGGCTTCCGGGCCTCCAGGAGTTCCTCGATCCGGGGCAGACCCTGGATGATATCCCCGGTTTTCGCCCGTTCAAACACCAGCAGCACCAAGTTGTCACCCCGCTGCACCAGGTCGCCGTCGTTCAAGTGCAGCACCGCGCCGGAAGACACCCGGTAAGGCCGGCCGCGACGGAGCACGATTTGAGTGGAAGGAGTTTTAGAGAGTTCGGAACTCGAAGAAGCGGCGGACGTTGCGTTCTCATCGGCAGTTTCCGCATGAATTTCAACGACTTGGCCGGACTCTTCCAAGCGGACGCCGGGAGCGATTTCCGAGTCTTCCACCACCAAATCTCCCACTTTGAAATTGGGAGTCGCGCCGGCGGGCAAATCGATCCGAATCATATCGTCGTAGCGGACCAGCAGAATCCGGCGCAGCACTTCAGCTCCGGAGCGGATACCGCCGACCACGCCACCATCCTTGCCGAGAATTTCGGTCCGCGTCACCACCGCCCCCGGTTCGATTTCCTGGCCGTCGCGCACCAGCAACCGCGTCCGGGTGCTGCCCTGGGTGGAATCCGCCACGATGTCGCGCCGGATCACCAGGGATTCCAAAATCACCAACTGCAACCGCAGAATCTCGGAGTCGTTCTCGTCGGGGATCAGTTCGATATCCGCGGCCAACTGCGGGGCTTCGGTGCCGATGTTGATCACCAACTGCGTCCGCAGCAGTTCCACCCCTTCGACCGATCGCACCCGCTCGCCATCTTTGTAGGAGAGGCGCTGCACCGCCTGTAGGGAGATGGACTGGTTCAGGGATTCCTGGGAGGGGATCGGCGGCGTTTCGGGTACTTGGAATTCCACCACGGGGCGCAGCAGCAGGGCGGGGCCTTCGGGGGTTTCGACGTACTCCACATAGTTGAGTTCGGTGGCGGTGATGCCCGGGATCACCTCTTCCCCGGCGTTTTTGATCTGGCCGTCGAGGGCCATGACCATTTCGGGGTCGTCCACCAGGTGCAGTTCCCCGGGTTTGATGACAATTTCCCGCAGGATGTCGTTTTTCTGGGTGACTTCGATCGCCCCTTTACTCTGGCAGAAGATATCTTTGACCACTTCCATCCCGGCTTCGACATACTGCCCGTCTTCCACCAACAGCAGGGAAATATCTTTGTTGACTTCGTGGCACTCTTCGGGAATCCACAGCAGGGTACCGCCCTGGGTGACTTCGTAGCCCTGTTTGGCTTTGGATCGCTTGGCGACTTCCACCCCCGCGTATTTGATAATGCCGCCGGTGGTTGTGCGGTAGCTCTCATCCATCAGCTCGGCGATCACCTCGTGATTTTCCACCTTGCTGCCCGGTGTCACCTTCAGCAGGAACCGGTGGTTGCTGTTGGTTTCGATGACGTACTGTTCCCGGCCTTGGAGGGTTTGCAGTCGCACCAGGGCCTGGTCGAGCAGGACGGAGGCGGTGATAATTTCGAGTTCCCGGGGCAGTTCCGGCGCGTCTTCCCCTTCTGGGTTAGCCCGGGCTTCCAAATTGCTGATGTCGGTGCTCGAAGTCGTGATCTCCTGGGTGGCGTATTCCGTATTTTGGGCGATGCGGACGATGCCCCCGTGTTCGGACACCAGTTTGGTCTGGGCCAGAACGCTGCCCGGTTCGACGCGATCGCCGTTTTTGACGGCTGGTTCCGCACCGGGGGGGAGGTTGTACACTTCCCCGGCCAGCACCCACAGCAGGCCACCGCGCTGGGCGATGCGGGTCATGTTGCCCTGGCGGTCCATTTTTTCTTCGGGGATGACGTCGGCGAATTTGACTTCCCCGGCCAGGTCCGTCGCCACGTCTTTGGTGGCTTTTTCCGTGGTCTTCCGGGCCGTCCGGCCCCCGGCGGGAATTTCCGCCAGAATCTGGTCGGCTTGAACGGATTGGCTGTCGTGGACAACAACCGTGACACCTTGGGAGATGGCGACCCGCTCGGATTTCCCGCTTTCGTTTTCCACGACCAAGTGGCCGTTACTTTCGGCGTAGAAGGAATCATCCCCGTGGCGGGTTCGGAAGGCTCGCAGTCGCAGGGTTTTGGGGAAACGCACCACGCCGTCGAAGGGGGCTCGGAGTACCTCGGCGGCGTCGGCTGTAAAGACTCCTCCGGTGTGGAAGGTTCGCATGGTGAGCTGGGTGCCGGGTTCGCCGATGGACTGGGCTGCGATGATCCCGATCGCTTCCCCGAGATCCACCATGTTGGCGTGGGCCAGACTCCACCCGTAACAGTGGCGACACACGGAGCGGTTGGCCTCGCAGGTGAGGGGCGATCGCACGAAGACATCGCTCACCCCCGCGTCACAGATCGCGGCTGCCAGGTCTTCGCAAATCGCCTGGTTGCGGACGGCTTTCTTGCCGTTCCAGGACACGATCTCCCCGGTTTCGGGGTGCCGGACATCTTCTCCCAACACCCGGCCCATGAGGCGATCTTTGAGGGGGATCAAAATGCGATCGCCGTCGGTCATATTTTTCAGCCAGATCCCCCGGCTCGTCCCGCAGTCAATTTCTCGCAGGATCACGTCCTGGGACACGTCCACCAGACGGCGGGTCAAATACCCCGAATCTGCCGTCCGCAGCGCCGTGTCCACCAACCCTTTCCGGGCGCCGTAGGAGGAGATGATATACTCGGTGACGGTCAGCCCCTCCCGGAAGTTGGTCTTGATCGGCTGGTCGATAATTTCCCCCTGCGGGTCGGCCATCAGACCCCGCATCCCCACCAACTGGCGCACTTGGGAAATATTACCCCGCGCCCCGGAGAAGGCCATCATGTACACCGAGTTCAAAGGGTTGGTGGATTTGAAGTTCCGCACCACCTCGTCTTTGAGGGCTTCGCTGGTGCCGTTCCAGGTGTCGATCACCTTTTGGAAGCGCTCCACCTCGGTAATTTCCCCCTTGGAATAGCGGTTCTCCGTGCGCCGAATTTCCTCTTCCGCCGCTTCGAGCAATTCGCGCTTGGAGGGGGGGATCTGCAGGTCATCGACGCTGATCGACACCCCGGCTCTGGTGGCGTAGCGGAATCCCAAATCCTTCAATTCGTCGGCGATCTGAGCCGTCCGCGCCGTGCCATGATTCATAAATGCCCAGGCGATCAATTTTTTCAATTGCCCTTTGTCAATCACCCGGTTCCGGAAGATTTTGTTAGTCTCAGTCATATCAATTTCGTGTTGAATTGCGCTGGAAAGCAGATGTCCGATCAAGTTCGCTAAAATCGTTTTTCTGACCACGATTTTTTCATTCAATCATCAGAACTTTATGCGATCGCTGACGATCCGAACTTGATCTTAGAAATGGCGAAGGAAAGCGGTAATTAATAATTATCAATTATCAATTATCAATTACCGTTAGACCAGGGCATCTTGCACCGTTTTGTTGAAGATAATCCGGCCCGGAGTCGTCCGAACGTACTGGGAAATGAGATTTCCCTCTTTATCTTCACGGCGGCGGCGGAGCAGGTGGCCCGTCTTTTGACCGATATAGACTTTGGTGACGCTCCCATCCGCGGCGGTTTCTTCTTTATCCAGTTGTTCGGGTTCCCCGGCGAGCACTTCGCCCTCGAACCGCACCCAAACCGAGGCGTGCAAATCCACCACACCTTGGGTGTAGGCGGTGATGGCATCCTCCAAGTCGCTGAAGTAGCGATCGGCCCCCCGGGTCGCCTTCGGGTTTTCCGCCGTCAGGTAGTAGCAGCCCAAAACCATATCCTGACTCGGCGTCACGATCGGCCGTCCCGTCGCCGGGGAGAGAATATTGTTGGACGCCAGCATCAGCAGCCTCGCCTCGGCTTGAGACTCGATGGACAGGGGGACGTGGACGGCCATCTGGTCGCCGTCGAAGTCGGCGTTGAAGGCCGGACAGACCAGGGGGTGCAGTTGGATGGCTCGCCCCTCCACCAGTATGGGTTCAAAGGCCTGAATCCCCAGGCGGTGCAGTGTCGGGGCGCGGTTGAGCATGACGGGGTGTCCGGAAATGACCTCTTCCAACACGTCCCACACGCTGGGATCGTTGCGCTGGATCAACTTTTTGGCGGCTTTGATATTGTTGACCAAACCCTGGCGGATCAGGCGGTGAATCACGAAGGGTTGAAACAGTTCGATCGCCATCTCCCGAGGCAGTCCGCACTGGTGCATCTTCAATTTCGGGCCGACGACGATCACGGAACGGCCCGAGTAGTCCACCCGCTTTCCGAGCAGGTTTTGCCGGAAGCGGCCCTGTTTCCCTTCGATGATGTCGGAGAGGGATTTCAGGGGGCGGTTGTTGGCTCCCACCACGGTCCGGCCCCGGCGTCCGTTGTCGATCAGGGCGTCCACGGCCTCTTGGAGCATCCGTTTTTCGTTGCGGATGATAATTTCCGGCGCCAAAATTTCTTGCAGTCGCGCCAGGCGGTTGTTGCGGTTGATCACTCGCCGGTATAGGTCGTTGAGGTCGCTGGTAGCGAACCGGCCCCCGTCCAACTGCACCATCGGGCGCAAATCCGGGGGAATCACGGGGATGACGTTCAGAACCATCCATTCGGGTAGGGAGCTGGTGGCGATGAAGTTGTCGATCACCCGCAGGCGCTTGATCAGCTTGGCCCGCTTCTGTCCCTTGGCGTTGGCGATTTCCTCCCGCAGCCGCTCCGCCTCTTCTTCCAGGGGGATATCGGCCAGCAATTGGGCGATCGCCTCGGCCCCGATGCCCACTTCCACGCCGACGAGTTCGGCCTCCTCGCTGTACATCTGCTCTTCAATTTCCAGCCACTGTTCCTCCATCAGGAGCTGTTTGTAGGACAGATTATCGGCGTTGCCGGCATTCAACACGACGTAGGCGTTAAAATAAACCACCTGCTCCACGTCCCGCAGGGGC
>JBNGCR010000019.1:16404-47582 GCA_050045915.1 Limnospira sp. | reverse complement strand
ACAATTAACAATTAACAATTAACAATTAACAATTAATAATTTTTCAAAAAAACACCCGCTTTTCTTGACGGGTGAAGGGTGGACATCCTTGTGAGAGCTACTGTCGGAATCTCAGTTCAGAGATTTAGTAGTAGCAGTAGCGGGGTTTATAGGAACTGGCGTGATAGTAGGTTGGCTTGTAGTAGCTGTCGTAGTAGCAATAGCGGGGATGATAGTGGCCGCCATTGACGGTGGAGGATTCTTCCTGGCTCAGTTCGGTGAACAGAGCTTTCGTTTGCTTTTGGTTGTCTTTGTTGTTGTCTTTCTTCATCGGAATACCTCGGTGATAAACAACACGCATCGATCCGCAGGAGCCAAATGGCTTCGAGTCAGCCGACGTTTTGACCTCAGCATTGAAATCGCGATCGCCACCTTCCACAATTGGGAATACAGGATGCCACCG
This sequence comes from Limnospira sp., assembly GCA_050045915.1. Taxonomy (GTDB): domain Bacteria; phylum Cyanobacteriota; class Cyanobacteriia; order Cyanobacteriales; family Microcoleaceae; genus Limnospira. Next base: position 47,140 of record JBNGCR010000019.1, on the reverse strand, counting down.
ATCTCAATCCCACAATCTTTAGATCTCTCCACAGAGGGAAGCTGAGGCAAAATAAATTTGATAATTGATGCAAAAATTGATGGCGATCGGGGGATTTGGGGTTGATCTTAGCAGATTGAAGGCAAATTAGTCTACTCACGGCTCAAATTCGTCATTTGTGGACGGCTTCCCGCCCTGAACAGAGAAGACGACCGCCACGATTTGCCATAGTAGAGGATGTGACCAGTTTGTTCCTTCCGCTGAATTGACGACTATGCCAGTTAAACTCCCCCCCGTAGAACTTCAACCCTTTGATAGCGACAATTTTCTACCTCCCATCGAGGCCTGGACACGGTGGGGGGCGAATTTGCTGTTGGGGACGTTTGGAATGGCGGTGGTCGCCGCCGGACTGATCCCCTACAGTCCCACGGTGAAGGCGTCGGGGGTGGTGCAACCGTTCGGAAATCCCCACTTCGTCCGGGCGGCGACGGAAGGGCGGGTGAAACAGATTCGAGTCCGGGAAAATCAGACGTTGGAAGCGGGGGAAGAAATTGCCTCCGTCAATCCGTCGGGGCTGAAAGCGGAATGGGAGAGGTTGGAAGAAGAACTCCGCCAATTGCAGGAGGAACTGACCCTAATCGGGGGATATATCGAGACGCTGGACCATCAGATTTTGACCCTGTGGAAGTCCAAACGCCGATCGCGGCGACAAAATGAGTCGATTTCCGTGGAAGTGGCGGTGGTGGAGTTGACGGAATCCGATCCCGAGGTAGCCCAGGAATTGGCGAGGGAGCGCCGATCGCTCCTCAAACAACAGTGGGAATTGCAACGGGATCTCGATCGCGCCGAAAAGCAATTCCAACGGGTGAAACGGCACATTGACGACCCCATCATCCGCGCCCCCATCGGCGGTACCGTCATCCGTCTCGATCTCCCCCGACCGGGGGATGCGATCGCCGCCGATGCGATCGTCGCCCAAATGATGCCGCCAGGGGCAACTCTGACGTTCACCGCCCGGGTTGCGGAGGATGCGATCGCCCCAATTCAGCCCGGGCAGACGGCTTACCTGCGCCTGGGGGCCTATCCAGTTTCGGAATACGGGACGTTGCGGGGCATCGTGGAGAGGATTGCCAAGCAGCCCGTCGGCGGGGGCGATGGCGGGGAGGCCCGGGCGACCTACGAAGTGACAGTGCGCCCGGAAACCCCCTATTTTCCCCAAGGTGACCGTCAATACCCCTTGCGGGCGGGGATGGCAGGGCGGGCCGATATCGTCGTCGGCCAAGAAACCGTCCTCACCTTCGCGTTGAAAAAGGTCAGACTGTGGACGGCCCGGTAGCCCCTTGTCTGAATGCCGGCAGTCTGGTAATATATACCTTCATATTCGGGTTTCTCGTCTATCCCGGCGCTTTGAGGGCGTGGCTTCGGCGCCATTAAGATTGCATAACTCTCGAACGCCCGTTCAAACTGTCATTCGGCGTGGGGTCACTCATCCTGATGATTCCACCCGGAAAGCGGTTCGTGTGCCTGTCAACCCGCCTTGAAAAAAAGTTACACATTTTAAAGAAAGTATGCTAATCTATAAATCTAGGAGGAAACTTCCCCGAATGCGGATCATCTATGCATCGGTACGACGTCGGTAAGGGGAAAACCCAAACGTTCTTTAAGATTTCAAAAACTGAAGAGGTATTATGAGCCAAAAGGTTATACACCCGATGGATAAGTTTCAACGTCAGGTGCATTCCCTCGTTAAATCTGACATTGTAAAACCTGACGATCGCCTGTGGAAGATAGCATTGCTATTTGGCGATGACTGGAAATTCTTGAAAGAAGAACTGCTCGATTTCGGTTTTTCCATGCAAGATCCGATCAGCGAACTGCTGATGGTAGATGTTTGGGATGAAGAATAAACATCTTCTCCACCTTCAATTCAAGCAATCCGCCAGAGCCGTTGCCAGGGCTTTGGCACTCTGATAACGATCGCGGGGCTTGTGCCTCGTCACCCTTGCGATCACCTCCCGCAACTGAGGCGTGATGGTGGGGACGCGATCGACATTAAATCCGTATTCCCGATCTTGTTTCCCGTAATAATTGAGCGGGCTTTCGCCTGTGAGCAAAAAGATCAACGTCGAACCGATCGCATAGAGATCCGACTGCGTGAGCGGCTGTCCCCGATCCTGTTCGGGGGCGCTGTAGCCTTCCGCCCCGATGCGGGTTCCGGGGGGCGTTCCGATTTCCTTCACGGCTCCGAAATCGAGGACGACGATGTGGTTGTCCCGGTGGCGGAGCATTAAATTAGCCGGTTTGATATCCCGGTGAATGATGGGGGGATCAAGATGGTGAAGGTACTCCAACACTTCGCAGGTTTGAATCACCCAGGCGATCGCCTGTTCGGGGGTCGCCGGCCCGCGCTGATAAATGCGCTTTTCCAAATCTTGACCGTGAACCATTTCCATCACCAAATACTTCTTTCCGGCTTCCACAAAAAAGTCGTAAAACTTCGGGATTCCCGGGTGATTTAAGGATTTCAGGGTCTTGGCTTCCCGTTCAAATAATTCCCGAGCCTTGGCGATCTGCGCCATGTCCGCATTCATTTCCTTGAGCACCACCAGGGTCGGGACGGGGGATTTTCCGAGAGTTTGAACTTGGGAAGTCCGACTGTCCCAAGCCAGGGTAGTGGTTCCCATGCCGCCCTGGCCGAGAGTCCGCAAAATCTGATAGTGTCGGACGCTGCGTTCCACCCGAATCGGCCAGCCGCAGTGAATGCAGAACAAATTTCCCGGCGGATTTCCCCCGTGGGAACAATTGGGGGCATTCAGCGCCGGGGGCGGTTGAACCCGCTCGATGGCGACCTGTAGCAGGGGTCCGCCCTGGGCGAGTTCGAGCAGCACGCCATTCGTGAGCGAACCTTGGGTCATCAACGTGCCGTTGAGGAAGGTGCCGTTGGTGCCGCGGTTGGTAAAAACCCAAGGCCTGCCGTCGGTGCGGTGCAAGTCAAGATGGTGTCGAGAAACGAGGGGATCGACGATCACCACGTCATTTTCCGGCGATCGCCCGATGCAAATTGAAGACTCCGTTTCAAACCGCCACTGTTTGAGGGGAGTCTTCTGTTTTGCATCCAACAGAGTCAGCGTCAGGATGTCAGTCATGGAAGTTACAGCGGTGGGTGTAGGGTGTGGGGTGTAGGCAATAGAAGCCACCTTTCGATCAAGGTTTCCAGGTAGGTCTCCCGACGGAATCGGTCAACACACTCGCTTCTCGTTGCTATAAAATTCGGGGTAAAAACGAGTCAAACGCCGTCTCGATCCCGCCGTGGGGGCGCAACGTGGAAGCGCCCCTAGGAGCCGTGTTGCACCAGAGCCCGCACCGCGATCGCCGTGATATTGTCGTGGCCGTTATATTCGTTAGCCAGATCGATCAACGCATCCACCCCCGTTTCCAAATCGACATCCGGCCGAATCAAAGGTTCCACATGGGTTTTCAAATGCGTTTCCAACAAATTGTTGTCCGTCAACCCATCGGAAGCCAAAATCAACACGGTATCCTCCAAAACCTCGAAAAAGCGGATGTCCGGTTTCAAATAATTTCCGTCCCTCGGCCCGATCGCCTGGGTCAACTGATAGGCATCCGGGCGGGTGTAGGCCAGTTCTGCATCCACCCCCCGGGCGATTTCCCGCTGTCCGACCTCGTGATCGACCGTCACCTGTTCCAAACCGCGGCTTCTGTTAAACCGGTACAGACGCGAGTCTCCCACATGGGCGACCGCCAAGCGGGTGTCCGCCACCACCGCCAGCACCAGGGTCGTCCCCATGCGGCCGCTGCCGGAGCGAGTTCCCTCCAGGTTGAGGCGGTAGAGGGTCTGGTTGGTCTGGGCGATGGCGTCCCGAATCATCGCCTCCGAGGGCAGAGAATCCGTCCAGTGGGTGTGAAAATACTGTTTCAAGGTACTCACCGCCATGCGGCTGGCGACCTCTCCCCCGGCGTGGCCCCCCATGCCGTCGCAGAGAATGTAGAGGCCCCTAGCGGCCAGCGTCCGACTTCCGGCCGTTTCCTGGCGGTCTAGGAGGGTCTGGATGCCGAAATCATCTTCGTTGTGCGATCGCTCCCGACCGACGTCCGTGCGGCCGAACGCCTCCAAATTGAACAACTGCGGGGGTCTGGGGACCGTGGGGGCCTCCGCCATCCCGTCCAATTTCGTCGGTTCGGCATCCACCTGCAGGCGAGTCACCCCCCCGGATATCGGCGCGGCGATCGCCTCTGGAGGTTCGGCTGTCGGTGCGAGTTCCATCTGAATCTGCTCCAATCGCTCCTGCAACGCCTCGACACCCTCAATTTTTCCCTCTCGGAGATGGCGCAACAGTTCGGTGAGGGAACCCATCAACGTGCGCTGCGATCGCCGGAAGAGTGCCGTCCAAAGTTCCCCCAAATCCTCCAAAGTTGGGGCTTCCGCCGGATCAGGATACAACCGTTTCAAACAGAGCGTCGCCGGGGGAACCTCGGAGACGACAATATTATCCAACTCCAACAAACTTTGGCGACATTGCCAGGGTTCCAGGGCGCCCCAGAGTCCAGCCATCTCCTGGAGCCAGGTCACGATCTGCCGGGGTTCCGTCCGGATGTCGTCCCACCGCCCCGCAAAGTCGGGAAAATGGGAATAATCTTCCAGAAGTACGATCGCCCGGTTATTTTGCTCCCAGGTGTCGTGGGGGTTCGGAAAGTGTTGCGGATATTGGGACTTCAACATCAAATAGGCTTGAGCCAGGGGAATGACAAACGGTTCCATCTGTTCCGGTAAAGAGTCAAAAGCGCCCAACTCCCGAGTATCCAGGGGAGAGAGTTGCAAAGACCGGCAGTCCAAGACCCGGACGGTCGCAATCGTCCCGGATACGAGGGGTGGCAGGGATTCTAAAAGCTGGTATCGCTGTTGGGGGTCCAAATAAGCCCCTTTGGGGATCGAAGCGGGTTGGGGTTTCGGGGTCACACGGTCGTCCGGGGGGCGGTCGGCTTCGACATCCGCCGTTTCCGAACTGAGGGCATCGATATCCGAGAGATCGCCGGGATCGAACACCTCTGCCAATCCCACCTCTTCTTCATCTGCCCAGGGGGAAATGTTGCCCCCGACGGTTTCATCCCCATTCTTCGCCGGGGAGGAGGCGATCGCCACCCTCTCGGCATCGGAGTCCGTCCCGATCGCGTCGAGTGCCGGAGGTGTCGAATCCCGGTCGGATGCCCCCCCACCGGCGAGGTGATTCTCCTGCGGAGACGCTTCGCGAACGACGGTCTGGGTATCTGCCCAATCCGAAGCGGTTTCCAGGGAAGATGAGGCCGGGGTGTCGGAATGCCAGGACACGACGGCCAGCCAGACTTTTCCCGTTTGGGCTCCGCAGTTCTCACAATTGAGGACATCGAGCGGCACGGTAGCGCCGCACTGGGAGCAATGTTGGTGGGTGAGAGAGAATCCGCACTTTTGGCAAAATTTATGAGTGTCTGGATTCTCAAACTGACATTGGGGACAAACGAGCATGATGAAATTCCCCGTTGCAACGGTTCCCTTGACACTCCCCGCCCTAAAAGGGACGGGGATTCTGGCTTCACGGTGAGCCGAAGCTTGACGACATCCGGGTCCTAGCCCAACCCGATCCAATCTTCCACGGTCGGCCCGACCGCCATGTTTTTTCAAGTTTCTACACGGTCTGCTGTGGTTTGGGATAGTTTCCCGGGTTCTCGCGCCCGGTGGCGCGACTTGACCGACTGACCCGATCGCGTGCGCTTTACCGCTTTTTGGAGTTTACCACAAAGTCACCCTGAAGGGGCGAGACTTTAGTGGGGAGGTGTCTTTGAAGGGCATCCGAGACGGGGAGGGAACATTTGTGGGACTCCGCTCGGTCATTGTTCACGGGAAGGGGGATTCAAAAGCAGTTGGCGCGACGGTTTCGGGGTGGCTTTGTCGAGTCAGTGGGTCGGTGTCGGGAGTCAGTCACGAGAAAGCGATGAAATTACCAGGGATTTTCACAGCCATTATCTCAACGGTTTTCAGTTGGCGGGCGATCGCGGGAATTTCTCCGCTCCCGGCGACGGCCGAATTTCGGACTCCCGATGTCGAGTCCGACCCCGATCGCCGAGAAGCGCAACTGTTTCACGATCGCGAAATTTCCTTGAAAGCCTTGGTTCCCGCCCGGGGAGGGGTGACGATCGCCCCCTACCCGACGTTCTGGTTTTACATTCCCCCAGCGGCCGATGTGAGGGCCACTTTGGAGGGCTATTTTGTGTTGGAAGATGCGGCAAATCGCCGGATCTACGAAACTCGCCTGATCCTGCCGAAGACCGAAACGCTCCTGGCGATCAACATAACGGCGGAAACGTTGCCCCCGTTAGAAATTGGCCAATCCTACCGCTGGTTTTTTACGGTTTGGAATGTCGATCCGGCCTGCGGCAATACGGTGAGCGGCACCGTCGAGCGGGTCGCATCCGATCCGAGCCTGAGGGCCGCTTTGGAAACGGCGACGTATCGAGAACGCCCCCAATTGTACGCCGATCACGGCATTTGGTACGACAGTATTTCCACCCTCGCCGAACTGCGCCGCACGGACCCCACGGATACCACCCTCGCGACTCAATGGTACAACTTACTGCGATCGGTGGGATTGGAAGAATTTGCCGAAGTGCCGTTCACGAATCGATTGTCGTCGTCGGAATATAGACCCCCAGACACCGATATCAACCCTTTTCTTCATCCTGGATACGAGTCTTCGCCTTGCGAGTGAGTCGATGATTGGGGAGTTGGTACGGATCTGATCTGAACGTGTCCCCGCCGCCTCTCTAGGGTTCGAGTTCAAACCAGGCCCGCAGCACTTCCGCCACAGTCCAAGCTTGGGCGAAACAACCCCGAGGGGACATGGGCGCGTCGGCGTCGAAAATTTCGCTCAGGGTACCCAAGCCGTGGGTGCGGAGGTGGTCGGCCATCGGTTCCAGAACCGATCGCGCCACGGTGCGATCGCCGTAAACCCCGAAGTGGGCGAGGGCGAACGGCCCGATCAGCCATCCCCAGACGGTTCCCTGGTGGTAGGCGCCGTCCCGTTCCACCAAATCGCCGCCGTAGACCCCCCGATACTTGGGATCGTCAGGACAGAGGCTGCGGAGGCCGTAGGAGGTCAACAATTTCTGACCACAGATATCCACCACCCGGCGCTGTTGTTCGGGGGTCAGCAGGGGGGAATAGCCTTTTTCGCCGAGTTGGGACAGGGACACGGCAAAAATCTGATTCGGCCGCAGGGAGGCATCGTTCCCCTCGGGGGCATCCAGGACGTCGTAACAGTAGCCCAGCTCGTCATTCCAGAAGCGGGAGAACCCCGCCGCCGTCTGTTTTGCCAAATTGTCATAATCTTCGGTCGGTTGCCCCAGACGCCGCCCGAAGCGCCCCATGATTTGTAGGGCGTGATACCACAGGGCATTCACTTCCACGGGTTTTCCGATCCGGGGCGTCACCACCCAATCTCCGACTTTGGCATCCATCCAGGTCAGTTGCAGGCCCGGTTCGCCGGCGTAGAGGAGTCCGTCTTCGGGGTCGATGTGGATGTTGTAGCGGGTCCCCTGAGAGTGCCAGTGGATGATGGAGTCCAACACGGGGAACAGTTCGGCCAGGAGGGGTTCATCTTCGGTGAGGTCGAAGTAGGTGCGAACCGCCTCGAAATACCAGAGGGTGGCATCGACGGTGTTGTAGTCCGGGGTATCTCCGACTTCCGGAAAGCGGTTGGGGAGCATTCCCCGATCGACGTAGCGGGCGAAGGTGCGGAGGATGATGCGGGCGACGTCGGCCCGCCCTGTGGAGAGGGTCAGTCCCGGCAGGGCAATGGTCGTGTCCCGCCCCCAGTCGCCGAACCAGGGATATCCGGCGATGACGGTTTTTCCGGGGGGGCCGTCGGGTCCGGTGCGATCGACGATGAATTGGTCGGCGGCTAGCACCAGTTGGCGTATCCAGTCGGGGGTTTGTTGGGTGACGGGGGAATTTTGGAAGAGTTGGCGATCGCGATCGGATCGGGATTTCAACTCGGCGGCGATATCGAGATTGGGATGGGGTTCGGTACTGGCAATGACGGCGAGCGATCGCCCCGGTTCCAGGGTGAGGTGGAACGTGACGGCGTGGAGGTGATCTTCAAAACAGTCCATCCCCCGGTAGCGTTCGACGGCCAGATCGTACCCGTAGTACCAAGGGTAGCCCGGTGTCGAAATCAGCACTTCCTCATCTCCACTTCCCCGGGTGAACAGATACAGCGGGGTCGCCGTCGGGAACGCCCGGATCTGCACCCCTCCAGAAATTGACTCGATCCCGAGTTGCCAATCGTCGTTCCCGTGGGTATTGTAGTGGTGATCGCGGTGGTTGACCATCGCTTTGATCGCCAAACTCATGGGTTGGGTCGCCCGCTGCAAGGTATATTGAACGTAGGTCGTATTTTCCCCCTGTTTCATCCAAATTCGTTTTTCTAACAGGGCATCCCCACAGGCAAAGTTCCAAACTGGACTCGTGCCGTCGAGTGTAAATCGTTCGATCTGTTTGAAACCTTCCGGGTCAACTTTGCCGTCCGCCCAACGATTTGTGTACAGTGAAAAAAATCGATCGCCATAACTGGCCGTCTCATCCAATTTTGTCATTAACAGGGTTCGACTGAGGGGCGGGTTGAGGGTGGCGATCAGTAATCCGTGATATCGACGGGTCAGGAGTCCGCCGACCGTACCGGCGGCATAGCCCCCAATGCCATTTGTAATTAACCATTCGCGAGATTCGCTCGCATCAAGATAACCACAAATTTCTCGGCCACACGCTAGAATCATATTTGATTTAAAATTTATGTTCGTACATCATTTAAATTTATGACATATGGGTACGAGAACAAACGGGCGTAATTAAAATTTTACATTTTCTGAAATACGGTTCAATTTCGCCCTATATTTTGCATTAATAATCCCCTTTTATTTGCAAAGTTTTGAGTTATGTTTATTGCACGATTTATCTCTTGATTTTTGCGATTCGGGAACAATTAAATCTCTGAAGCGATGAAAGAAAAACTCGGCAAAAAAGTGCGACTGCTCAAGCTATCGATGATTACGGGTTCGGCTCTCGGATTGCTTGCGATCGGCAGTCTGATTGCTATTTTTAGCCTGATCCCGCTCTACAATCGCCTCAAACAACAAGAAGAGAAACAACTGATATTTTCGGCTCAAATGATCGCTGCCCGGATTTCCGATCGCGTTGATAAAGCGATTGAAGCGGGGGAGTCCATCGCCCATCGCGACAGTTATCAAAAATTGTTTTCGATGCTCAACTTAGCCGACAGTATTTCGGCTCAAACTTTAGAAACGACCGAAAATAAATTCCGAGATTTACTCGATGAGTCCGTCGTCGGAATGGCCTACCTCAAAAACGGCGGCGCTCCCATTTTAAATGTGGGAGTCCCCATTTCCCCAGAATTTTTGGCTAAACCGAAGGTCAAAACGCCTTCGGGTTGGGTTGTCGGCCCCCTGGAAATTGACGATACCCTTCACCTGCTCATCGGAACTTCCGTCGGACGCGATCGCACCCACCTGCTCTTATTTCGGCTGTCGAACGTTCGGGAACTCATCGAAAATCAAACCCACTTTTCCTCGTCGAACAGCGTACTTTTAGCCATCGAAGAAAATCGTCAAGTCTGGCCCCTGTCAATCTGGAGCGATCGCCCAACCGACGAAATAGCTCAACTGCTCGCAGATCCTGCCATCCTCACGGCTCTGCAAAAGGGAGGGCGCACCGATCCGATCGCCCTCTGGTGTCGCACCTGCAACGATTTTATCGCCTACAGCCCCATCCAAAATATCAATTGGGGGTTAATTGTCGCCGAAAATAAACGGAAACTGTACGGCCCCGTTTACCAATACATTTCCCTTCTCGCGGGGGGAATGTTGCTCCTGATTTTGCTAGGAACCGGGGCTTTGATATCGGCGCTGCGCCCCCTGGCAAATCGGATGCAGCGGGAAATTTTGGAGCGCCAAAAAGCCGAAATTGCCCTCCAAAAAGAAAAAGACTTCACCCAAACCCTATTCGATGCCAACCCGGCTTTCTTGATCGTCCTGGATGTCGAAGGTCAGGTGAAGTTGATGAATCCCGTCATGCTCAATACATTGGGTTACACCCAAGAAGAAATCGAGGGGATGAACTATACCGCCACCTTCGTCCCCAAAAAAGGGGACAGCTCGTCGTGGATATTCGAGCTGATGATCAACCGCCGCCTCCCCATCCGCACCGAGGAATACGTCGTCGCCCGAGACGGCCGTGAAATTATCGTCGAATGGCACGGCCGCGCCGTTTTTAATGAAGAAACGGGCGAATATGAATATTTCGTGGGGGCTGGTTTAGACATCACCGACCGCAAGCGAGCCGAGGAAGAATTGCGCCTCCTCCAACAAATTACCCGCGCCGTCAGCATCGCCCCCAACTTCGACGCGGCTTTGGAAGTGGCCCTGCATTCCCTCTGTCAAACCACGGGTTGGGAATTTGGAGAAGCCTGGATTCCCAACCCCGAAAAAACCCGTCTCGAATACAGTTCGGTGAGCTACGGGTCGGAGGCCAACGCCGTCGCCTTCCGCACCAAAAGTCAGGAATTTCTCCTCAAGTTCAACGCAGGTTTGCCCGGACGGGTTTGGGCTTCTCAACAGCCGGAATGGACTCCAGATATTTCCCGGGAATCCGGGGGCAAATTTCCCCGCCGTCACCTCGCCAAACAGTGCGGATTTAAGGCTGGATTTGGAGTCCCCATTTTGGCGGACGGGCAAGTGCTGGCGATCTTGGTCTTTTTAATGTCTGCCCCCCGAGAAAAAGATCCGCGCCTGGTGGAACTGGTATCTTCGGTAGCCACCCAATTGGGTTCCGTCTTTCAACGCAAGCAGGCGGAGGCGAAATATCGCAATATTTTCGAGAATGCGCTGGAGGGCATTTTTCAACTTGATTTGCGAGGAAAATTTATCAGCGCCAACCCCGCTTTGGCGACAATTTTAGGCTACGAATCTGAGGCGGAACTAATCGCACAGGGAGCGGAAATTAAATATCTCGATGCCAAAACCCCGCGACAGTTCATTCACCTCTTGCAAACTCGGGGATCGGTTTCTAATTTTGAAGCTCAGGTTTGTCGGCGAGACGGTAGCTCGATTTGGATTTTACAAAATGCCCGGGCAATTTGCAGCGATCGCGACCGGCGGGTGCTTTACTACGAGGGGTCTATTATCGAGATGACCCATTTGAAAAAAACCGAGGAGAAATTGCGCCACAGCGCCTCCCACGATTCCCTGACAAACTTGTGGAATCGCTCCTTTTTCTTGAAGCGATTGGAGCGTTCGATCAAACGGTGTCAAGAGGGCGAAAATTACGGGTTCGCTGTCTTATTCTTAGATCTCGACGGCTTCAAATTTATCAACGACAGCCTCGGACACGGCGTCGGCGATCGCCTGTTGATCGAGATCGGGCAGCGCTTGAAAACCTGCCTTCGCCCCGAAGATATCCTCGCCCGATTGGGGGGAGATGAATTCACCGTTCTGTTAGAAAATACCCTCAATCTGACCGAGGCAATTGACACGGCGCAGCGGATTCAAAAAGCGCTGAGACAGCCGTTTATCCTCCAAGAACATCAGATCTTTACGGGGGCGAGTATCGGCATCGTGCAGGGCACCCCGGACTATCAAAGTTCGCCGGAAGTGTTGCGGGACGCGGACACGGCGATGTATCGCGCCAAACAGCAGGGAAAGGGTTGTTCCGTGGTGTTCGATGCGACGATGCGAACCGATGCCCTCCGGCGTTTGTACCTGCAAACTCAGTTGCGGTTGGCGTTGGAACGGCAGGAATTCCAACTTCATTATCAGCCGATTGTCGAATTGGCGAACGGACAAATTGCCGGGTTTGAAGCCCTGTTGCGGTGGAACCATCCCGAAGAGGGGTTAATTTCTCCGGGCGAGTTCATTCCCGTCGCGGAAGAGGCGGGATTGATCGTCGAAATTGGCGAATGGGTTTTGCGGCAGGCTTGTTATCAGTTGAGCGATTGGAAGGAGCGCTTTTCGATTTATTCTTCTTTGATGATGAGTGTCAACCTTTCTTCCCAGCAATTTACGGCTGATCTGAGTCGCCGCATCAGCCAAATTTTGATCGAAACGGGGGTGGGGGGTTCGGAGTTGAAATTGGAAATTACTGAAACTGCGATCATGGCCGATCCCCAACTGGCGATCGCCACCCTGACGCAACTCAAACACCAGCAAATTAAAATCTGTATCGACGATTTTGGCACAGGTTATTGTTCCTTGGGCTACCTGCACCAATTCCCGGTTGACATCCTCAAAATCGATCGCTCTTTTGTGAATCAAGTTACCTGTGAAGAAGATAAGCGTGAAATTGTCCGGGTGATCGTCGCCCTCGCCCACAGCCTGCGGATGGATGCGATCGCGGAGGGGATCGAAACGGCGGAACAACTGCACCAACTCCAACAATTTAACTGCAAATACGGACAGGGTTATTTCTTCTTCCGCCCCCTCAACTGCGAAGCAGTCGAAGCGTTATTGAGTCGCCCCGCAACGGAATTGCAACCCCCCATGCCACGATAAATTAATGCCAACTTCGGCGGCGGATGTGATGCCGAATCCCTCGCAACTGTTCGGGAGAAAGGGCGATCGCCTCATCTTCCATCAACCCATTCATCACGTCGAAAACCAGCGGAACCCCCAAACCCAAATCTCGCAATTTCTGTATTTGGTTAAAAACCGTTTCCGGGGTTCCCTCCAGCACCACCCGTCCCCCGTCCATGACAAATACCCAATCCGCCCAAGCTTCCACAAAATCTAAATTGTGGGTCGCCAAAACGACGGTCGTTCCCATCTCTTGAATGCAATTTAATACGCTGTTAAAGTTGCGGACCTGATGAGGATCGAGGTAAGCCGTCGGTTCGTCGAGAAATAATAATTGCGGCTGCAAAACCATCACGTCGGCAATGGACACCCGCTTTTTCTGACCCAAACTCAGATAGTTGATCGGCGCATCCGCCAAATCTAACAGGTCGAAATCAAACAAAGTTTGCCGCACCCGGCGGGCGATTTCCGACTCGGACAACCCCAGATTGCAAAGTCCGTAGGAAATATCTTCTTCTACCGTCGTCGCCACCAATTGTTGTTCGGGGTTTTGGAAAACCAAACCCACCTGTTGGCGCAATTGATTGAGAGATTTGCGATCGTACTTCAGCGGCTTTCCCCGCCAGCGAATTACCCCTTTTTGGGGGCGGTACAGTCCGTTTGCAAGCCGAAAAAAGGTGGTTTTTCCGCAACCGTTGCAGCCGATCGCGGCGTGGCGTCGATGGGGGCGAATCTTTAAATTTAAATGGTCAAGGGTCGGGCGTTGATTGCAGGGATAAGTATAGGAAATGCCCTCGAATTCTAAGAGATCAAATTCTGGCGACATAAGACCACCCGATACTGACAAATAGCAGGAAGCAACCCCAGGCTGCCTCGGCGGTATATCGGGGGTTCGGTTTTTCTCGACGCAGGGACCAAACCTGCAACTCTCCCCCATATCCCCGTGCGGTCAATCCGAGGGTAATTTGACGGTAATTTTCGAGGGTTTGGTGCAGGAGTTGGCTGGCGACTATTCCGACGCTACGAATTCCGGTTTTCCAATTCCCGTAACCCACCCGCACCTGTTGGGCTATCAATAATTGGTTGGCTGTTTCGGTCAACAGGAAAATAAATCGATACATCAACGTCAGGAGTTCCGCGATCGCACCGGGACAGCCAATTTTTTTCAAAATTCGGATAATTTCCGCGAAGGGAGTCGTCAGCAAAATAAAATACATACAGGAGGTCAACGCCACGGAACGGGTCAGCAGAAAACCGGCTTGTTGGATACCTTGCCGACTACAATAGAGGAAGACATTTCCCAAACTGATTCCCCAGATTACATCGGCTCGGATGGATTCGATATGGGCGACCCAAACTGTCCCCAAAACTAAAGCGGGAAGGCTGGCGAACCAAAACGCCAGGGGAATGGCCTGCAATTTCAGGTAAATGGAAGCCGGAATTTGGGCGTAACCGACAATCCAGATGGAAATCCAGATTGTTATTAAAATTTGCAAGACGGGTGGGGCTGCGAAACCGAGGCAAAATAGCGTCGCCGCAAATAGCAATTTGTGTTCGGGGGGTAAATAACGCAGCCGATTTCTGTAGGCTAGGGAATCAATTTGATGGTGCATTTAAAGTGGTCAGTTTTTTCTTTCTTTGCGCCCTTTATACAGGCCGATCGCATATCCGACAATTCCGGCTCCGATCGCGGCTTGGGATACAAATAGCAGGCTTTCGACTTCGCCGCTGGGAAGTTCTAGGACGGGTTCAAACCAGGGTTGATAGTCGGGTCGAATTTCCGCGATCGCCTCCTCCGCTTCGCCGTCGGCACCGCCGTACTCTCCCCGCACGAAAATTAAGGGTAAAATCGCCAGGACGATGACAGCAAGAATAATGAGCCAGTTGCCATTTTTGGATGATGGTTCTGAAGGTTGCATTGTTTCTTCCCTAGTGATTGACTTTTAAAAGTTTCAAGGTTTGCAGTTCTTCGGTGGCGTAGGATTGCAGCCAATTCCAAACTAATACTGTCAACAATCCTTCGCTGATAGAGAGGGGCAGTTGGGTGAGGGCAAAAATTCCGGCAAACTTGAGGAATGAAGCGAGTATGCCGCCGGAAGCGGCGGGAAAGGCGATGGCTAACTGGACCGATGTCACCAGATAAGTTGCCAAACTTCCTAGGGCTGCAGCCAAGAAAATACCTAATTTTTGCCGTCCGAATTTTAGGGATAATCGATAGATGGCGAAGGCGATCCAGGGGCCGACTACCGCCATTGAAAAGGCGTTGGCGCCGAGGGTTGTCAAGCCGCCGTGGGCGAGTAATACCGCTTGAAATAATAGTACCAAACTGCCCAAAAGGGTCATCACCCAAGGGCCGAATAAAACCGTCCCCAAACCCGTCCCGGTGGGGTGGGAACAACTGCCGGTGACGGAGGGAATTTTGAGGGCGGAAAGGACGAAACTGAAGGCTCCGGCGAGGGCAATTAAGAGTTTGAGTTCGGGGTGTTCTCGGGTGATTTGGGTGAGCGATCGCAACCCGATCGCGAAAAATGGCAACGCCAACACCCACCAAAAAACCGCCCAGGGAAGGGGTAAAAATCCTTCCATGATGTGCATCGCCTGGGCGGGGGGGGTCGCACCGATAATGATATAAAAGCTCAACCCTGCCATGCCGGCAAGGTGCAATTGTCGATTCTCTTTTTTCATCCGTACCTCGCAGATGTTTGAGTGATGGATCGCGCGATCGGCGGGCATCCTGACTCACAGATTTTGGTTACAATTCTTTACAAAATCTGCTCACAGTTGCGGGACAGCGCCGGATTTTCACCGAACTTTCCCCGTTACCTCCAGGGGCTGTTCCCCCCTGAAACCGACAGTTTCGGTATTGTACCACAGAATCGAACCCAGTCATCATCCAATTAAGTGGGGATGTCAATTTTCTTTTTGAAAATTTCAACTTTCGACGGCTCGTCCCGGCGATTTTTTGCCAAAATTGCGTCGGGTTCCGACCCGAAAACGTCAACTCGGGTCGAGGCTTTGGAATGGTCAACTAAAATATAAATTTCGACCTGCATTTGAGAGTTGCCTCCGCAATGACAATCAAGACCGACCCCAATCTTATTGCAAATAACAGTCTCTTTCCAGGGCTTTTGCGAGTAATTTATTATACTTTTTTTGGGTGACGATATAAGCGCCGAAGCGCTCCAGATGGGGGTTGGTCATTTGGGCATCGAAGAGGAGAAAATTCCGCGATCGCAACCGCTCGACCAACTTCACCATCGCTACTTTCGAGCCTTCGGGAATGTTGAAAAACATCGATTCTCCGATAAATGCCCCGCCGATGACGAGTCCCAAAATTCCCCCCGCCAGGCGATCGCCCTGCCAGGTTTCAAAACTATAAGCCCATCCCGCCTCATTCAACACCTGATAAATGGTCTTCAATTGCGAAGAAATCCAGGTACTTTCCCGATTCGCGCAGCCTTCCAAAACCCCGTGAAAATCCCGATTGACCGCCACTTCAAAGCGATTTTGATTCAGAACCCGTCGCAGCGATCGGGGGTAGCGGAAGCGATCATCGAGGGGAATCAACGCCCGCTCGCGACTCGTATACCATCCCAGGGAATCTTCCCCGTCATTCGCCATCAAGAAATAGCCCCGGGCATATCCTTGAATAATTTCCGATATATCATATTGCATATTTTTCCGATTCTGATATGATTGAATGAAGGCGAATGCGAACCATTATTGTTTCTAAAAATTATGCTAAAGCAGGATTCTTATCCCATGCTTGAAAGTACCTTGAACAAACTGCTCAATAAAAGCGAAAAAGATTGGGGGTATTTACAAATTCACCAGGTAGAAAATGCTTACGTCATCCGACTGTGGGGAACCACCGACACAATTTTGCGATTTCAGAGCAATGAAAACACCCGATCCTACCGCCTGTTTTGGTATCGGCGGCCCAATCCTTCCGTGTCGATCCAGAGTCGGACTACAAAAAATCAAGTCCTAGATCCGAAAAGCAAATCCTACAAGACCAAAAAGTACAAAACCTATCAGGTTTGCTGCAAAGCCGAAGCCAACCCCCTGGAATCCTCTATCAATCGGATCTTTGCCGAACTGGTTCGGGTTCAACTGGTCGGACTGATCCAAGCTAGAATAGATGAACTGAACCGGACGAATAAAATTGAGACGGAGGACACCTTGGAGTCCCCAGTTGTCACCGTCGTTCAACAGTAACCGTTCTTTTTAACGCCAGTTCCAGTTCCAGCCGTTCTTGCACATTAACTCTATCTATGCCTGAACCGCTCAAACCCATCACCCTACCCCCGGTCGAAAATCCCCGCCAGGAAGGAGAGTGGCTGCAAAAAGCCCTGCACGACTGGCTCGATCGCGAATTTATTCCCGAGGCTGTCAACGCCCAAATTGCCGAACGGGCTTCCCAAATCTTCGTCCGCCAGCGGATGGAGGGGGAAAATGATTTGGGTTCCCTCGTGATCGCGATCGTCACGGAGATGGAAGCCTTCGACTTTTCCAAAAGCTTTTTCGGCGAATTCGCGATCGCCAACGCCGTCAGCGACCTACTCCTCGAGAGCTTGGGGTACGAACGCTGCTGCGGCCAGTAACAGAGAAAGCGCGATCGGGGATCGGGGAATCAATCGTCCCTGTTCCCCATCGACGGAGCCGGGAGAACACAGGAGCCAGAGGAGGCAGAGGAGGCATGATTTCTTCCTCCGCTTCCCGGAGCTTGATTCATCAAGAGTTCAGACTTTTGACTTTTGACTTTTGACTTTTGACTGGCGAAACCCCTACCAACTGGACTTGACCACTCCCGGCAATAGTCCCTTGTGGGCCATTTCCCGAATTTGGTTGCGGCACAGTCCGAAATCCCGGTAGTATCCCCGAGGCCGTCCTGTCACCCAGCATCTATTTCGTACCCGAGTCCGGGAGCTGTTGCGGGGCAATTGCTGGATCTGGCGGTGAATCGCCATTTTTTGGGCCTGAGAGGTAGCCGTCCGAAACTGCTCTTTCAATTCTGCCCGCTTATCCGAATATTTTTCGACGAGCTTTTTGCGCTTCTTGTCGCGCTCGATCATGCTTTTTTTAGCCATGCCGAAGTGTTAATGCCTCCAAATTTGATCGCTTTCCCGTCAGCAGTTACCGGCTGACGGACATAAATCAGACAATTTACAATCATAACACGCCGGCTTGCGGGCCGTACAGATCGCGCGGCCGTGGTAAATCAGCCGGATCGACCAATTCTCCCAGTCCGGCGGGGGCAGAAGTTGCATCAAATCCCGCTCGATGCGGATCGGATCTGGGTGTTCCGTCAACCCCAGACGTTGACTCAGGCGCCGGACGTGGGTATCCACTGTCACCCCCATGTTGATGCCGTAGGCGTTGGCGAGCACCACATTCGCCGTTTTGCGGGCGACTCCCGGCAACTCCAACAATTCCTCCATCCGCTTCGGCACTTCCCCGCCGAACTTTTCCACAATCAGGCGGGCGGATTCTTTAATATTGCGGGCCTTGTTGCGATAAAATCCGGTGGACCGCACCAGGGTTTGCAACTCTTCCAAGTCCGCCGTCGCCAGGGAAAAGGCGTCGGGGAAACGGCGAAATAAAGCCGGGGTGACTTGATTCACCCGCTCGTCGGTACACTGGGCCGAGAGCATGGTGGCAACCAACAATTGCAGGGGTGTCTGATAGGTTAAAGTACAGCCCGCGTCGGGGTAGAGGCGTTTGAGGCGGACTAAAATTTCTAGGGCCCGCTTGCGATCGCCGATTTTTTTGCGATTCGTCATGGAAAGTTATAAGAGGCAATAGGCAATAGGTGACAGGCAATAGGTGACAGGCAACGGGAAAGGGGGAATGAGTCAATCTAAAGTTGGGGAGTCGGGGCATTGGGCCTGTCGGTTCGCCAATCCCCTCCCCCCAGTACGGAAGGGCGACCTACTGGAAGAGCGATCGCACCCAAGTGAGATCGGTCAGGTTGGCGGTATCCCGGATGATCAGGAAAATCCCCAATCCCAACAGCAACATCAACCCCGTTTGCATGACGCCTTCTTGGACGCGACTGGGGAGGGGTTTTCCCCGCACGGCTTCGAGGAGCAGAAACGCCAACTGGCCGCCGTCGAGAGCCGGGAGGGGCAAGATATTGATGATCGCCAGGTTGATGCTGATCAGGGCGGCAAATTGAAATAAACTGGTGGCATCCGAACGGGCAATGTCCGCCCCGATCGCCACGATGCCCACCGGGCCGGAGAGTTGCCCCGCCGTCTCGCCGAAGTTGTTGATCAGTTGGGAAAATCCTTGCAAGGTTAAATCCGTGATGCGCTGGAACTCCGCTGCGCCTTTCGCGAACGCATCGATCGGCCCGTCGGCGCGATAGCGGACGATTTCGCCGTTGGGACTCAGTTGCACGCCGATGCGGCCCTGTCCGTCCGCCCCCGGCTCCGGGGTGACGGTTACGGGGATGACGCGATCGCCCCGTTGAATTTTCATCGGCAGGGGTTTGTCGGGGTGGTTTTGAATCACCTCGATTAGGCGGGTGATGGACTCCTTAGAGGCGCCGAGTTCCTCCCCGTCCACGGCAACGATCAGGTCATTTTCCTGAATGCCGGCCCGGGCCGCCGCCGAACTGACTTCGCTGGCGACGGCGGGGACCCGCACGCCGGGATCGTAGTTAAATTCCGGGACGCCCACGAGTCCGACCTGGGCGACCAACAGGAAGTAGGCGAAAATCAAATTGGCGATCACGCCCGCACTGATCACGATCGCGCGATCGAGGACGGGGCGATTGCTCAACAAATCCGGGTCATCCTGGGGGATCTGGCTGTCTGGGTCTTCGTCGGGAAAACCCACGAAACCCCCGAGGGGAAAGCCTCTGAGGGCATATTCGGTTTCCGAACCCTGATATTTCCACAGGATCGGCCCGAAGCCGATGGAGAAGCGATTGACGTGAATGTGCTGAAGTCGCGCCGCCATGAAATGGCCGAGTTCATGGACGACAATCAAAATTCCGAGAACCGCGATCGCAGCCAATATTGACATGAATAATACCGAGTCCAATGATTAACCAATTATTTTATTGTGACATCTTCCCCAACCCGAAGCCACGGCAAGTCCGGAAATCCGCCCTCAGCCCTCAGCCAGAAAGCCGATCTGGCGACCGCCGGGGCGATCGGGACGGCGACCGATTCTCCAACCCAGACTGTGAAAGGTTTTTCTCCCCGTTGCCTATTGCCTATTGCCTATTGCCTATTGCCTCTTGCCTCTTACCTGCTACACATCCGATTTTTGGACGAACTGACTCAAACCCGGAGTTTCCCGTAAGATAGATACATCATCCGCACAAGTTGAAGATCAAATCGCCCAAACCGTCGTATTTGGCTATGAAACCACCCCTCGCCCGCACCCCCCTCTACGATCTGTCCGTCCAACTCAAAGCCCGCATGGTGCCGTTTTCCGGTTGGGAAATGGCGGTGCAGTACGCCGGGATCACCCAAGAACACGAAGCCGTGCGATCGCGTCTGGGAATGTTCGACATTTCCCACATGGGCAAATTCGCCCTCAAAGGCCAGCAATTAGTTGCCGCCCTCCAACCCCTGGTCCCGTCCGACCTCAGCCGCCTGAAACCGGGTCAAGCCCAGTATACGGTTTTGCTCAATGCCAGTGGCGGCATTTTAGACGATTTCATTTTTTACTATCAAGGCATCGACCGGGCGACCGGAAATCAGCGGGGAATGGCGATCGTCAACGCCGCCACCAAATCCCGAGATAAGGCTTGGATCGTGGCGCATCTGGAAGGAACCGGAGTCGATCTCGAAGATTTATCCCGGAAGAAAGTGCTCATCGCCCTCCAGGGTCCCCAGGCGCAAGCCCTCCTCCAGCCTTTCGTGGAAGCCGATCTCTCGGCAGTGGGGAATTTCGGACACGCGGAAACCGCCGTATTGGGAAAACCCGCATTTTTGGCGCGGACAGGATACACCGGAGAGGACGGATTTGAAGTGATGGTCGATCCGCCGACGGGGGTAGATCTGTGGCGGCAGTTATTGGCGGCGGGGGTAACTCCCTGCGGTTTGGGGGCCAGGGATACGCTGCGGTTGGAGGCGGCAATGGCTTTGTACGGACAGGATATCAACACCCGCACGACCCCGTTAGAAGCGGGGTTGCGGTGGCTGATCCACCTAGACAAAAAAGGTGATTTTATCGGGCGATCGGTTTTGGAACAACAGAAAGCCGACGGGGTATCCCGGCGGCTGGTGGGGTTAGAGATGCAGGGGCGCCACATCGCCCGCCACGGCTATCCGGTGAAAGCCGACGGAGAAATCGTCGGGGAAGTCACCAGCGGCACGATGTCCCCCACCCTCGGAAAAGCGATCGCCCTAGCCTACGTCCCCACAGAATTGGCGAAAGTCGGCCGAGAATTGGAAGTAGAAATTCGCAAAAAAACCTATCCCGCCAAAGTGGTCAAGCGGCCCTTTTATCGATCGCCGCATAGATAAGGGAGTCAGAATAATTGATCATTGAAAATTGACAATTATCAATCAATCCCCCCTCAGCCACCCCCCAAACAAATAATCTGCGAAAATCTGCGAAATCTGCGGACAAAAAGGGAGAAATTGATCATGAGCAAATTACTCCATGCAACTTACCACAATGGCAGCTTAATCCTCGATGAAAAACTGGATTCAGCCCTAGAAGGCCAAAAGCTGACCTTGATGCTGGTCGAAGATGCGGAATCTTCTGCTCAGTCCGAGATGGAACCCAAAGAACGGACACAGAAATTCCTGGAGTGGGCACAACAATATTCTGCCAAACTGCCGCCCGATTATAAATTTGATCGGGAAGAAGCCCATGAGCGATAACATATTTCTAGATACAAAAAACTGCAACAAACGATTAAGTCCTTCATTCGCCCGGGTGAACAAAATCGAGATCCCTTTAGAAAGCCGGTTTCTCGGTCATCTTTTCCCGACTCCTACTTTACGAATTGGCGATCGCGTAATGGACCAACTGCGCCATCCGGCCGCGGAGGGTTTCCAAACCCAGAGCTTTGGCCGCCGAGATGAACACCGCCTGGGGGTACTCTTCCTGGGCGAACCGCAATGTCTCCCCATCGACGCGATCGATCTTGTTGAACGCCAGCAGCGCGGGGCCGGGGGTGATCGGCATTTGGGTCAAAATTTCCATCACCGAGCGGATCTGGGCCTGCCATGCGGGGTGGGAGAGATCGACGACGTGCAGTAAGGCGTCCGCGTCGGTGACTTCCTCCAGGGTGGCGCGGAAGGCGTCAATTAAGGCCGGCGGCAGTTCGTGGATGAATCCCACCGTGTCCGTGAGGACGATAGTTTGGGCCTCCCCCGTCACCGCGTCGGGGATGGTGAGGCGGCGGGTGGTGGGGTCGAGGGTGGCGAAAAGTTGGTCGGCGGTGTAGATTTCGGAGGAGGTGAGGACGTTCAACAGGGTGGATTTTCCGGCGTTGGTGTACCCGACGATCGCCACCGTGGGGACTTCCTGGCGCTGACGTCGCTGCCTCAAGCGCGATCGGTGGGCCTGGAGTTGGTTGACTTCCTTCTGCAACCGGGCGATCCGTCGCTGGATGGCCCGCCGTTCCGTCTCCAGTTTGGTTTCCCCCGGCCCCCGAGTGCCGATGCCGCCCCCCAGTCGGGACATAGCTTCCCCCCGTCCGGTGAGGCGGGGCAGGCTGTATTCGAGTTGGGCGAGTTCCACCTGCAATTTCCCGGCGCCGGACTGGGCCCGCTGGGCGAAAATATCCAAAATCACTTCGGTGCGATCGACCACCCGCACGCCGATGCGGGTTTCCAGGTTGCGGACTTGGGCCGGGGACAGGTCGCGATCGAATACGATCAGGGTGGCGCCGAAGGTTTGGGCGGCGAGGGCGATTTCCTGGGTTTTCCCCTCTCCGACGACGGTTTGGGGGTGAGGGCGCGATCGCTTCTGTCGCAGGGTTTGCAGCACCCGTCCCCCGGCGGTATCCACGAGGCGGGCCAGTTCTTCCAACCCCTCCTCGAACCGCTGGGATGAAACGTCCGCCGTCTGCACCCCCACCAGCAGCACCCGATCCTGGTCGGACTTGACATCTCGGGCGACAAATTCCCGCTGAAATTCGGCTTCGAGTCCGTCCACCAAATCCAGAAAATCCTGGTTGGAGAGGACGTCGAGGCTGGTGGAGGGGGAGACGTAGTAGGGGACGGGTGAGAGAGGATTGTCCAGATGCGTCTCGTTTTCCCCGTCTTCTTGTTGGGGGAGGAGATGGGCCAAATAACAATCTTTGACGTAGCCGGTGCCGCCTCCCCCCCGGCGCTCAAATCCCGTCCCCGTCAGGGTCAAAATAGCGAGGATGTCGAGGCGTTGCATCGCCATCGCCGTCAGTGCGGATTCTCGGGGCGGTTCCGATTTGGACTGGGTGGCGATGCAGCGGATGCCGCTCAGACGCCCGTTTCCATAGCGCGGCAGTTCCAGGGGCGGGATGCTAGTTTGGCGGGGGCTTCCCACCCCGACACGGATCACCTGTCCCCGGCGGTTGATGTAGGCGCAGACGGGTTCGCCGATGTCTGTGGCCGCGGCGGCGAGTCGCTGGGCGAACTCCGGGGTCGTGATGCGATCGCCCGGTATCCGCTGGTGATACAGGCGCTGGAGTTGCTTGAGCTGGCTGGGTTTTAAACCTTGCAGGTTCCCGTGGATCGTTTCGATAGGCACTCCTTCTCGATTGAATGCACTCCAAATCTTGATTTTAATATGATAATCCGTATTGAAAAATTCTGTCAGGCTGTGAGCTGTGGGAATTGTAGGGACGCAAGACACGGCACCCCGAGCCTGAGATTCCTCCCGACTTCCGAACCTTCCCACCGATTGCCTGTTGCCTCTTCCCTATTGCCTCAACTAAAAATGAGCTTTGAGACTTCCCGGTGGGAAACTCAAAGCTCATCCGTTCAGGTGGAAATTAGCCGAATCGCACTCCGGAATCTAGAACTGGAATGTCGTTCGGAGCGTCCCGACGACGATGGTATCGTTGGAGTCGTTGTGGCCCGGGTTGGTGATGATGTACGCTCCGGGGGTGATGGAGATGTACTCGTTGAACGGGAAGCGATAGAACGTCTCGATGTGGAGGGAGGTGTCCTCGTTTTCGAGAGCGTTGATGTCGTGGGAGGTGACTTTGGGAGGCATCCCCACGATGATCGCGCCGGAATCTCCTTCTTTGAGCAAGTCGGGGAAGCCGAGGGTAACGGCCCAGTTGAGGATGGTGGCATCGCTGTCGCCGCCATTTTTCTGATTCGCCCAGGTGGCGCCGAACCAGCCGCCGAGTTCAAAGTTGTTGATGATCCGCCAGTTGAACTGGAAGCCCAAGTTGTCGCTGGTGGTGGAGTTATCTCCGAAGGGGCGATCGGCAATCCAGCTTCCGCTTCCCCCGGCAACGTTAACATCTCCGTCGGTGAAGTATTTGCGGGCGTATTCAACGGCAAAGGCTAGTTTGTCCGTCGGCTCGAAGACGAACTGAGCCGATCCGGTGTTGCCACCGTTAAATAAGCCACGTCCTTCCCGAGCATCGGCCGCATCACTCGCCAAATAACCCAGGTTCAGCCGGAACCGATCCTGACTATCAAAGCTAAATTTAGCCACCGCCCCCGTTCCTTCCGGACCTCGGAAGATGGTGGGGTTGCGCCGTCCGAAGCGGGAAATGGCACCCGTTCCGGAACTGTTGAAGGAAGTCAGGATGTCCATCGCGTCATCTAAATCGAGGCTGTTGGCACCGATGTAGAATTGCGCCCTGCCGTTAAAAGCGGGGAAGCGATAGTACAGATCGTCAATTTCCACCCCGTCGGATTCGCCGTCGATGCCGGTTCGCGCCATCAGGGTATTGGTGAGGTCGAAGTCGCTGAGGTTGGGAATGTCTACGGCTTGCAAACGGGTTTTCAACAGGTCTTCCCCGGTGAAGCTGGTGTCGAAGTTGAGGCGAACCCGGTAGCCAAAATAGGTTTGGGTGGGGTCGTCGCTGTCTTGTCCAAAGGGGCCACCGGCGACGTTGTATTGGGCGCGATCGCCCAAACTGTCACCGGGCCAGAACACCACTTCCCCGCGCAGTTTGGTGGTGGTGGAGAATTGGTTGGCTTCGAGTTCCCCGGTACGGGCTTCCAGAACCGTCACCCGCCCCCGCAGGCTGGCCAATTCCACGCCAAACTCTTCCATGAGCCGCTGCATTTTGGCGAGGTCTTCGCGAGTCACCAAATCGGCGGTGGAAGCGTTAATTAATTCGGTGATCCGTTCCAGACAGGCGTTGACCCCGGCCGCGAATTCAAAACGGGTCAGGGCGCGGTTGCCTTTGTAGGTTCCATCGGGATAACCGGCGATACAGCCGTAGCGCTCGACCAGGGACTGGAGGGCTTGGAAGGCCCAGTCCGTGGGTTGGACGTCGGACAGTTGGGAAACCGAGGTGACTTGGGACTGTTTCTGGCGGCCCCGACCTTCCCGGCCGTACTGGTTGAGTTGGTCCAGGGTTTGCCCCTCGGCGCCCGGGGCGCCCAAATCGGCAACGGGAACTTCCGATGTGGCACTGGCTCCGGGGTTGCCCTGCACGCCCACACCGCCGGCGTGGGGGTTGACGGGAACCTGGGCGAATTCTTGGGGCTGTTCCACCGCACTTTCTCGGGAAGTGATGGTGGTTGCCGTGTTAGCCGTCAGTTCCGCTTCTCCTGTTTCGGATGCAGATAGTTCCGCGAGGGCAGGTGAAGAGGCCAGCAAACTGGCTCCCAAAACTGCCGGACTGAGTAGCCAAGCATTGAACGATCGTTTCGACACTCTCTCTCTCCTCACACGGGTAATTAGATTTCGACAAGGTTTTGGAACGAGGAGATCAAAACCTCCCCCCCGCAATTCTACACCGTCCCTTCGGCGATCGCGAAGCCCGGGCTTAGAATTTTAACCCATTATTATAAACGTGTTACCACTATCCGGACTAAGTTAAATCTTTCCCCCGGATCTGTCAACTTCCCGCCGATTCCACCCCCGGGGCGACGATCGCGGCCCCCGACGACCTTTAACTGGCTTGGACCTTTGTCGAAAGCTGCCGGAGGATGACTAGCTCGGCGATCGCGTCTAAACTGCTGCGCCCTTGGGCCGGACATCCGTGGGGGTAGGTGAGGGGAAAGGGTCTGTCCCGCCATCTCAACTCGTTGTAGGGGGCATCGGAGCGGAATTTCAAATAAATTCCATTTTCCCGATCTTCGTAATAGGCGATCAGCACGTCGCCGTAATCCCGCCAGTTGATTGTCTTGCCACTCATTTTATGAAACCTTCTTTATCAGTTGACTGGTTTTCAAAATCAGCCCGACGACCAGAATCGCCTCGATGGATAATTGCAGTGTATCCGGGATATGAAATAAAAACAACAAACCGCAGAACGCGCCCCCCAGGAACAGGGCGATCCGATACACTTCATCCCTTTGCTTCAGGGCCCAACCGGCGATCGCAAAGCCCAAAATCAACCACAACAGACACATCGTCAAAAAATCACACGAAACCTTACTATATAGCTTACCTACATTCCCCCGAACATGAGTTATCATTGGGTAATAAAAAGCTTAAGTTCTCGTAACTTTCACCCCCCGTCTTCGACGATCAGTTGGGGCTGCATGAGTTCCTCCGACATCTCCAGGATAGCCCGGGCGACGGGTTTGACTGCGGAGAGATTGGCATGATTAAATTCTTCGTATTGAAATCGCTTGGCGCGTTTGGCAACTTGTACCGTGATTTGATAGCGACTGGTGGAACGGGCGAGCAACTGGGTCGATCGCCGATTCAGATCTAGGGCATCGGAGAGGGGCGATAATGTCATGAATTACGGATAATTGATCGTCCACCTCAATCCTAGAAAACCCAGGTAAACGATGGGTTAAATTCAAGATAAATTTCCCCGATCTTCTCGGAGTCCAAATTGGGTCAAGTGAACGATCTGCTGACAGCCGGTTCTTCCGAAGCCGGTGGTGACAACCGAGGGTGGCGATCGGCTAAACTGGTAGGGGATGTTTGCTCAAACCTGACCTCAACCGCAACTGCCATACCGTGTCAACTTTAGACTATCGAGCCAAACGAGCCTATCAACGGGGAATCAAATGGTTGATGGGTTCCGCACTCTTCGCCGCGATCGGTGTCGGTGGCGTTTTAGCCTACGATCTGATCCGAAATCGGCCGCCCGCCCCCGTGTCCGTGGAACTGACCCCCGTGGAACTGGGGGCAGTGGAAAAGAAGATCAGCGAAGGGGGGACCCTGGAGTTGGGGGGACAGCGGAGCATCAAATCTCCGGAAGATGGGGCCGTGGAGCGGATTTTGGTGGACGTGGGCGATCGCGTCTCCGAGGGCCAGGAGCTCATCGGCCTGCGGAACCCCGATCGCGAAACCATTTTACAAAAGAAACAGATCGAAATCCGAAAACAGGAAATCACCGTCGATCGCGATCGGCAAAAAGTGACGGAAGCGGAAGAAGAACTCGCGGCGGCCGAAGCTTGGTATCAGCGGGAACTCGCCAAATACGAACGAGAAGTCGAGTCCAAAGAAGCCGTTCAAAATTTCACAATTGAAAAACTTGAAGCCGCAGTCAATCGGAACCGCCAAAAAGTTAGAGAAGCGGAAGAGGAACTCGCAGCAGCCGAAGCAAAATTAGAAACCGATCGGCAACTATTAGAACGAGGATTTGTTGCCCAAGACACGATCGATCAGCAAGAGCAAACAGTTCGCACAAAAAGGGCAAATTTTAGAGATGAAAAACATAATCTAGAAGTCGCGAGAGTCGAGTTAGAAACGGAGAAAGCGGAACTGATTTCTATCAGTACGGTTCTGGATAGTAAGCCGATTGTGGAAGCCGAAGTTAAACTGCGACAGGCGCAGTCAGAATTAAGAACGAGTCAAAGTGATCTCGATCGCCTCAAAGTCGAGTATCAAGAAGAAGCCCTAAAACTCCAAAATTATGTCATTACCGCCCCCATCGACGGTATCGTTCTCAACATCAACGTCAAACCGGGGGATGGGGTCAACCGCAGCGACGATTTGATCGCCCTCGGCGACCCGAATCAGGAAGTGGTGCAACTGAAACTGTCCACCCTCAACGCCGTCCAGGTCAAACCGGGCCAACTCGCCCGCGTTACCGAAATTGGCCCCGACCCGGAAATCTTTACGGGACGGGTGGAGCGGATTGATCTGAGAGCGAGTTCCTCTGAAAACAATCAAAGTTCCGATTCGGGACAGGCGGCAGTTCCCGCGACTATCAAATTGGATCGGCCGACGGGAAGTTTGATTCCGGGGAGTCCGGTGAGCGTGGAAATTGTTTTGGATTCTCGCGAAGCGGTTATCGTATTAAACACGGAGTTAATTCAGCGGGACGAAGAATCGCCCTACGTCTGGGTGTTGGATGCCGACGATCGCGCCCAAAAACGGCCCGTCACCCTGGGTTTGGAAGGGCTGTTGCAGGTGGAGGTCAAATCGGGTTTAAGTCCCGGCGATCGCGTCATTTCCCCCTCTCCTGACGCCCCCCTGAAGCCCGGAATGTCCGTGAGTGGAGAAGCGGCAGAACCACC
This sequence comes from Limnospira sp., assembly GCA_050045915.1. GTDB lineage: Bacteria > Cyanobacteriota > Cyanobacteriia > Cyanobacteriales > Microcoleaceae > Limnospira. The sequence continues at coordinate 18,956 of JBNGCR010000019.1, read as the reverse complement.
GTCCACTCCATCAGAATCGTGAGTTAAATAACGGTCAAAGATGAGCCTGTCCCCGTTTAATTTAATCGGTTTGAGCGTCCAATCTTTGTTGGGAAGTCCGGTGCGATCGACCCTATCGGCGGTGGGGGTCTTCATGGGGGTGGCGGCGGTGACGGCAACCCTGCAAGTCCGCAACATTTCCGAAGCGGTGATAATCCAACAGATGGCCGGACGGGAAGCGCCCACCCTGCGCCTGTGGGTGTCCGGTCGCCAGAAAGGTGAACTGCAACCCATGACGTTGGACGATCTGGAATTTCTGCAAAATCGCCTACGGGGAGCGACAGAAATTAGCGCCCAAAGGTGGGTGAGCTGGGTGGATACAATTTCTTTCCAAGATCGCAGCGTCAGTCCGCAGTTTGCGTTTGCCGTGTCCTTGGAATATCATCAAACTTCGGGGCGGAAAATGTTGCGGGGGCGATTTTTTAATGCGGTCGATTTTCAACGGTATCGTCCGGTTGTCGTCATTGATGAAATTTTGGCGACTGAACTATTTGAAATGGAAAATCCTGTCGGCAAAAATGTGTACATTCAAAATCGACCTTACACGATTATCGGCGTGACCGAAAGTAAGGAGATTTACCCTGGGATGGACAAACAAGGTCTGTTACTGGTGCCCCTGGCTTTAGATACGGCGGTGACGGGAAGTCGAACTTTACACGATTTGAATATTGGAATTAATCGTTTGGAAGATATCGATCGCATCAAAGAAGAGGCGATCGCACTATTGCAGCGGCGGGTCCCCACCCAACAATATGGGGATTGGAATAACGTCCGGGATATTATCGAACAAAAACAAACCCTGGAATCCGTTTCTCGGGCGCTATTGGTGGTGGGTGGAATTGCTTTAGTTGTGGGGGGTGTGGGAATTGCCAATGTCACCATCGCATCGGTGATCGAACGGACGCCGGAAATCGGTTTGAGGCGGGCGATCGGGGCGACTCAGTTGGATATTTTAATGCAATTTATCCTGGAAGCGGCGATTTTGAGTCTGGCGGGGGGGACGCTCGCGATCGCCACAGTTCACGGTGCCACACTGGTCATCGCCGAGCAATTTGAGTTACCCTATACATTTGACCGCCAAACGGCTGCGATCGCCCTCGGTGCGTCGGTGGGGGTGGGAGTCGGCGCGGCATTTTTTCCCGCCCTCCGCGCCAGCCAACTCGACCCGGTGAAAGCCTTGCGGGGCGATTAAATTGCGATTAACTAACGTTCGGATAAAGATCCGTTCCCGCACTATTTTTAATTGTTCTATCGATGAGTTTATCTCCCTTTAATTTATTCGGTCTGAGTTGCCAATCTTTGATGGGCAACCCCCTGCGTTCAACCCTGTCCGCTGTCGGTGTCTTCATGGGAGTGGCGGCGGTGACGGCAACCTTGCAAGTTCGCAATATTTCCGAAACCGTTATCAGCCAAAGAATTGAAGCGAGAGAAGCCCCCACGATCCGGTTGATGCCCGCGTGGAGACGGGGAGTTGAGCGCCAGTTATTGACCTTCGATGATTTAGCTTTCATGCAAAAGCGCTTGCACAGGGCGACGGCGATCGCGGGCCAGCGGAGGAGTTGGTGGGTCGATTCGGTGCTCTTTCAAGATCGCAGCGTCACTCCGGAATATGTGTTAGCCGTTTCCCCGAACTATCAAGAAACGTCGGGTCGGAAAGTGTTGAAAGGTCGTTTTTTTAACGCCACGGATTTTGAACAATATCGTCCGGTCGTCGTCATTGATGAAATGTTGGTGGCGGAATTATTCGGGACGGCTGACCCCCTCAATCAATCGGTTTACATTCAGAATCGACCCTATATTGTCGTCGGAGTCGTCGAGAGCAAAGAATTTTCATCGTGGTCGGATCAAGAAGGTCTTTTGATGATGCCGCTGCCCTTGGATATGGCGGTGACGGGGCAGCGAACGTTTCATTCGATCGCGGTGCGGGTCGATCGCCTCGAAGAAATGGAAGCGGTAGAAAAACAGGCGATCGCGCTGATGAAACAGCGGGTTCCGACTCAAGATTATCGCACTTGGAAAAATATCGATGATATTCTAGAACAAAAACAGACTCTAGAATCCGTGTCTCGGGCTTTATTAGTCGTCGGTGGAATTGCCCTGGTTGTCGGCGGGGTGGGAATTGCCAACGTCACCATCGCATCGGTGATCGAACGGACGCCGGAAATCGGGTTGCGGCGGGCGATCGGGGCGACTCAACTGGATGTGATGTTGCAGTTTATCCTAGAAGCGGCGATTTTGAGTGTGGTGGGGGGGACGATCGCGATCGCCACGGTTCACGGGATAACGCTGGTGATCGCCGACCGGTTTGAGTTACCCTATGAATTTGACCGCCAAACGGCCGCGATCGCCCTCGGTTCGTCCGTGGTGGTGGGCATCGGCGCGGCATTTTTTCCCGCCCTCCGCGCCAGTCAACTCGATCCGGTGAAAGCGTTACGGGGACAATAACCATGACTCGACCTCGGGAACCCTTGCTGACAAGCGATCGCACCTGGTGGGTGCGGTTTGTGGCGATC
>JBNGCR010000019.1:0-16394 GCA_050045915.1 Limnospira sp. | reverse complement strand
CTCCACCTCCGGACTCTGTGTCGCCCTGGCGGTGGGGTTGCAGTCCCGTCCGGTTCCGGAAGCCGATGCCAGCACTGAAAAGCCGTCTCGAAACCCTTCAAAAATACCCCCGGATATTCCGAAACCAAAACAAGTCCCAGAAATTTCAGAGGAAGAAAAACCGAAACTTCGACTGCCGGGAATTTTTGGAAACGTGGCGATTCGTCCGACAACCGAACCCAAATTGCCGCCCCCCGAACCGTCGCAAAGTTCGGATTTTCCAAAACGAAAGACTGATGAAGATGTGCAGTTCAGTTCGGGTGATTTTCGTCAATCTACACCATTTAAAGATATCCCAAATCTTCCGGAAAGTCAACCCCCATCTACAGAAAATTCTGATGCCCCGACCGTCGAACCGACCGCATCTTCCCCAGGAAACGGAGGTGCGATCGCGTCGAGTTGGTGGGATGGAATCTCCCTTCCTCCCACCCTAGAAACCCCCGTCCCAACTCTCAGAAATTCCGCCGCAGCCCTGATCACCCAAACCGCACCAGAACCCCAACAAAATACCCTAGAGTTAACCCAAAGAGATGTCGTCTATCTGGCATTAGAAAATAACAGAACCATCAAAAATCAATACCTGGAACGGATCGTTCAGCGCCGCGCCCTGGAAGTGGCAGAAGATAAATTTGTCCCCGATTTTACGCCCCAATTATCCATCGAATGGGAAAATATCGAACAGAGCGAAACCTTTTCCAGGACTGCGGGTTTAGTCGCCGAAGCCCGATTGGTCATGAAAATCCCCACCGGCGGCGAATTGGGGATGGGTTGGAGGGCAAGAGGAACACAGGTGGGAACTAATGCTGATGCCGAAAATCAGTTGAGACAAGATCTGGAATTGTCCTTTCAACAGCCCCTTTTGCGGGGGGCCGGAACCGATGTCAACCGCGCCTCCATTAAAGTTGCCCGCTTGGATGAAGCGATCAATATTCTGGATTTAAAAAACATCTTGATCGACCAAATAACGGACGCCATTTTAGCCTATCGGAGTCTCGTGCAAGCTCAGGAGCGGCTTGACATTCAAATTCGCTCTTTAGAAGCGGCCCGACAGCAGGTCGAAAACACGCAAATATTGATCGATGCTGGTCGCCGCCCTGCGGTCGATTTAATCACGGCTCAACGGGGTGTAACCAATCAAGAAGTCAGCGTTTTAAATGCGGAGAATAATCTCAAACAGCAACAGTTGGCATTGCTAGATTTACTCGATATAGAGCTCGAAGGGGGTCGGATTCCGATCGCCACCGAGATCAAGGTGCCGGAAGCAGAACTTCCAGATCCCGAAGAAATTATCGAAATTGCCTTTAAAAACAGGCCCGATTATTTGAAGGCAAAGCTGGAAATTGAGAAGGCGGAAACCCGTTTAATGGTCGCCGAAAATAATCGCCGTTGGAACATCGATCTCGATACCGAAATCCGTCACAATGCTACCCCCAATATTTTAGAAGAACAGACGGAATTTCGGGCGGAAATCGTGTTCAGCAAAACCCTCGGAGATTTGACGACCGAGCAGGAATTCGATCGCGCCCGGGTCAACGTTCTCCAAGCTAAAAATAACTGGGAGGAAGAACGGCAGAAAATCGATATCGATGTCGCCAATGCGGTTCGCGATGTCCGGGATAATTTACGTCAGTTGGAATTGACGCAACAGTTGACAGAATTGCGGGAACAGGAATTAAATAATGAGGAAGAAAAGATTCGCCTGGGTGTCGGAGATACTTCGATCGTAGATCTGGTTCGCTTTCAAGATGATTTGGCGGCGGCGCGAAACGCGGAATTAAACGCACAAATTGATTACCTCAATTCTTTGACTCAGTTGGAGCAAACTTTGGGGACAACATTGGAACGGTGGGAGATTGTCATTGAACAGGAAGAATAAATGAGGGAGTAGTAGGGAGTCGGCTGCGTTTCCTTGAGTGATCTTAGGATTCAACTGATTGATCAATGGAAACGCACCATCAAAGTGGTTGTCAATTCAATGAGAGAAGGCATAATTTTGGAAACGATTATCGAGTTAATTGTCGCAACGGAAACGGAAAAAAACCAGAGGCTCGATCGCTGGCTTTCGGAACGGGTACAAGAGTTGTCGCGATCGCGCCTGCAAACCTTAATTTTCGAGGGGCACGTTTCGGTCAACGATCGCCCCTGCACCTCCAAAAAAACGGTACTCAAAACCGGCGATCGCATCCAAATTAACGTCCCCCCTGCCACACCCTTAGAACTCAAACCCGCCGATATTCCCCTGGATATTCTTTACGAAGACGAAGAATTATTGATCCTCAACAAACCCGCCGGATTAGTCGTCCATCCCGCCCCCGGACACGAAAACGATACCCTCGTCAATGCTTTACTCGCCCACTGCGAAACCCTGGCCGGCATCGGCGGAGTGCAGCGTCCCGGCATCGTCCACCGCCTCGACAAGGATACCACCGGCGCGATCGCGATCGCCAAAACCGATCGCGCCCACCAACATTTGCAGGCCCAAATTCAAGCCAAAACCGCCCGTCGCCAATATCTCGGCGTCGTCCACGGTGCCCCCAAAACCCCATCCGGCATCATCGACGAACCCATCGGGCGCCACCCGACAGACCGCAAAAAAATGGCGATCGTCCCCCTCGACCGGGGCGGGCGTGCCGCCATCACCCGCTGGCAAGTCCGGGAACGCCTGGGAAACTACACTTTGGTCGAATTTGACCTCGAAACCGGCCGCACCCACCAAATTCGCGTCCACAGCGCCAGCCTGGGGCATCCCATCGTCGGCGATCCGGTCTACGGGCGGGGCAAATCGCCGGGGGTGAACCTCCCCGGACAGGCCCTCCACGCCTGGAAACTCACCCTCCGCCACCCCGTTTCCGAGGAATTGATCGAAGCGATCGCGCCCTTACCCGAGGCCATGACCACCCTGCTGGAGGTCCTGCGGCAGCGCCTCCGCTGAAACCGCGCTACCCTAATAAGACGAAGCGTGAGGATTATCGCGATGTATTTAGTGACAGGAGCAACCGGCGATCTGGGCCGCCGTATCGTGCGACAGTTACGGGAACGGGATCTGCCCGTGAGGGCCTTCGTCCGCCTCACCTCCCGCTATTCGGAACTCGAAAATCGCGGGGCGGAAATTTTTATCGGCGATTTGAAGCGGGAACGGGACATCGAAAAAGCCTGTCGGGGGGTGCGTTATATTATCACCGCCCACGGTGCCGGCGGAGATGCCCAGGCCCTCGAATATCGGGCGAATGTCGAACTGATCGATCGCGCCAAAGCCGAGGGGGTGGAACACTTCGTTTTTACCTCCGTATTAGGGACCGATCGCGGCTACGAAGATTCCCCGGTTTTCAAGGCGAAGCGAGAGGTGGAAAAAGTCCTTTCCAATAGCGGCTTAAATTATACCATATTGCGGCCTTCTGCTTTGGCATCGAGTTTGTTGCCCCTGGCGGAACGGTTCAAAGAAACGGGCTTTTACCTGCTCATCGGCGACCCGAAAAATCGCAGTTCCGTCGTCAGTACGGACGACGTGGCGACGATCGCGATCGCATCTACGGAGGTGGAGGGCGCCCGCGATCGCATCCTCCCCGTCGGCGGCCCGGAAATCATCACCCGGGAGCAAATTTATCAGATTTTCAGCCAGGTATTCAATCGGGAACCTATCGTTATCAACCCCCCCCTGATGCTGTTCGACGGCCTGCGAAATGCAGCGGGTTTCTTCAACCCGGATTTGCAGCGCAGTTTGGGAACCCTGCGGGTTTTGTTGGGGAATGAATTTTTCTGCACCCCGGAAGAAGTCGCGGAGTTAGAAACTCTATTTGATATCAAAATGGAGTCTTTAGAACAGTTTATCCGTCGCTATTTTGGGGCTTGATATATGCCCGACTCTCGACTCCCTTTCTACCATCGCCATGTCCTAACCGTTCCGTCTGTTGTTATATATTTCCCCCCTCGCCCAAGATTGGGAGAGGGGCCGGGGGTGAGGGCCGAATTTTAAATTTTTCTAAAATCATTGTAAATAAATGAATCCGATCGCAACGAAAGATTGCAAGTCATTAATAAAAATTAATTGTCATTCAGTTTCGATCGCCCGCCCCCCGAACCCGATCGCACCCTTTCCACCCGGACGACAATTCGCCCAACCCCCCCCCAGACGGTGGCTTTGGCATCAAATGGGTCTGACGCGATCGCCAAAATGTTAAATTAAAAATTTGTGAAGATCGGGTTATCAAACGCCCATCGAGTTGACTTTCGTGATATTAGTTAAAAGTAATTCTCAATATTGCCGTTCGATAGGCTTAATTAACTATGGGTACCGATCGCTCTTCCGCCGATCTCAGCTTCAACCCCTCAGATCGAAACTCAGTTTGGCAAAAATTCACCTACATCGGAAACCACGCCACCGAAGAACGGGCGGGAGAGCCATCTGCAGCCGATCTCGTCGCCGTCGGAAATCCGTCGAAAACCAACAGTTTCCCCCTCTCCACCGCCCGGGCGGGCGATCGCCTGCGGATCGTCGCCCTCGACTGCGGCGGAGCCAACGCCCGTCTGATGGGGATGGGATTGATGCCCGGTATCGAAATAAATGTCATTAGCTGCACCGGCAATGCCAGCGTCATGGTCGCTTTGAACGATCATCGCCTGGGACTCGGGGCGGACATGGCGCGATGTATCCGAGTCGCCCCCGTCTGGGAGACGCCACCGGACGCCGCCGAGTCCGGAGAACAACCGATATCCGAACACTCAAAAAGGAAGCGATCGCCAATGAACAGCCCAACCGAAACCCAACGGGTGAAATTGCGGGATGCCGCCATCGGTTCCCGGTTGCGGGTCGTGGGCTACGACCCCACCGCCCGGGCCTACAAACGGAAATTGCTGGCGATGGGACTCACGCCGGGAGTCGAATTTACCGTCACCCGCCACGCCCCCCTCGGAGATCCCACCCAGATTCAAGTCCGGGGATTCTATCTGAGTTTGCGAAAAGACGAGGCCGATGCCCTGCACGTCGCCCTCGCCGAATAGCAGAGCCGTTTCATTCTCCTCCGAGAAATGGGCGGGGGAGCCAGCAATTAACAATTAATAATTAACAATTAATAATTAACAATTAATAATTGTTAATTGTCAAATCGAAGCAGATATTAAGGAGGAACCGGACGTGAGTCAATCCATCCAACTCAACCGCCGACCCGAAACCGAAAAATCCCTCTACGCCATCGCCCTCGTCGGCAACCCCAACTGCGGGAAAACCACCCTGTTCAACGCCCTCACCGGCAGCAGCCAGCGGGTGGGCAACTGGCCGGGGGTGACGGTGGAACGCAAAGAGGGCAGCTACCGCTACGATAACCAGACGGTGACGGTGATCGACCTGCCGGGGGTCTATTCCCTGGACGTGGAAGACGCCAGCACCGGCCTGGACGAACAGGTGGCGCGGGACTATTTGCTCTCCGGGGAAGCACAATTAATTATCAATATCGTCGATGCGTCCAACCTGGAGCGCAACCTGTACCTGACGACGCAACTGCTGGAAATGGGGGTACCGATCGCGATCGCCCTCAACATGATGGACCTGGCGAAAAAGCGGGAAATTGCGATCGAAGCCGAGCAACTCTCCCGCCGCCTGGGGTGCCCCGTCATCCCCATGAGCGCCAGCAGCGGGCGGGGGGTCGATCGCCTCAAAGATGTGGTCGCCGACGCGATCCAATCTCCCCAAACGCCCTCCGCCCAGGTCGCCTATCCCCCCGTCATCGAAGCCGCCCTCGCGGACATTTCCGAAGCTCTCCGGAGGGGCGACACCTCCCCGAGTGACGCCCGCTGGCTCAGTGTCGGCCTGCTGCAATACGACGACAGCCACGCCAACATCGATCGCGACGTACTCGGGCGCATCGCCACCCACCGCCACCGCATCCACCAAACCCTCGGCGACGATATCGATTTATTGATCGCCGACGCCCGCTATAGCTGGATTCACCAGATCTTGCAAGACGTGACAGCCCGCGGCAACGTCATGGGGCAGCACCTGTCCGATCGCATCGATGGCGTCGTGTTAAGCCGCGCCTGGGGCATCCCCATCTTCCTGGGGGTGATGTACCTGATGTTCCTGATCTCCATCAACTTCGGCGGCGCGTTTATCGACTTTTTCGATATCGCCTTCGGCACCATTTTCGTCGGCGGCATCGCCCACGGACTCGAACAGATCGGCGCCTCCGGTTGGCTGATCGGTTTTCTGGCCGACGGGGTGGGCGGCGGTATCCAAACCACCGCCACCTTCATCCCCCAAATCGGTTTAATGTTCGTCTGCCTCGCCATTTTGGAGGACTCCGGCTATCTGGCCCGAGCCGCCTTCGTCATGGACCGGTTCATGCGGTTCATGGGGCTCCCCGGCAAATCCTTCGTGCCCATGATGGTCGGTTTCGGGTGCAACATCCCCGGCATCATGGCGACCCGAACCCTGGAAAATCGGCGCGATCGCCTGATGACCGTGCTGATGAACCCCTTCATGTCCTGCGGGGCACGGCTTCCCGTCTACGCCCTATTCTGCGCCGCCTTCTTCCCCCGCAACGGCCAAAATATCGTCTTCATGCTCTACATCATCGGGATTTTCGCCGCCGTCTTCACCGGACTGGTCCTCAAACACACCCTGCTGCAGGGCGAGGCGTCCCCCTTCGTGATGGAACTGCCCCCCTACCACATCCCCACCCCCAAAGGCGTGGCGATCCGAGCCTGGGAACGGTTGCGAGCCTTCATCACCCGGGCCGGTAAAATGATCGTGATCATGGTCGTGATTTTGGGCCTGCTCAGTTCCGTGGGCACCGACGGTTCCTTCGGCAAGCACGACAGCCAGGACAACCTCCTCAGCGCCGTCAGCCGCACCATCACCCCCGCCTTCGCCCCGATGGGCATCACCCAGGACAACTGGCCCGCCACCGTCGGCATCTTCACCGGAGTCTTCGCCAAGGAAGTGATGGTGGGAAGTATGGATGCCCTGTATACGGAACTGGCCAACCAAGAAGCCGGGGCGGATGAAAATCTCGCCGCCGAACCCCCCGAAGCATACAACTTCTGGGGCGGCATGGGAGAAGCGATCGCCTCCATCCCCGCCAATTTGGCAGATTTTGGCAACCAGGTCTTAGATCCCCTCGGATTGGGTATCATGGACAGCGCCGGCGACCAACAGGCCGCGGCAGAAGCCCAAGAAATCAGCTATACCACCTTCGGGCAGATGTACAAGCGCTTCGGTTCCCCCCAAGCCGCGATCGCCTTCCTCCTGTTCGTACTCCTCTACTTCCCCTGCGTCTCCGCCACCGCCGCCGTCTACCGGGAAACCAACCTGGGTTGGACGATCTTCGTCGGCGCCTGGACCACCGGACTCGGCTACTGGGTAGCAACATTCTACTACCAAGCCACCCGGATCGGTCAAAATCCCGAAGCGGCAACCACCCTCGCCGGACTCTGCCTGGTCATGGCCGCCGTCCTGACCGGCTTGAAAGTAGCCGCCAAACGCCGTCAGATCAATTGATAATTGATAATTGATAATCATCCAATTATCAATTCCTGAGAAACCGGGTTTTTAACAGCATATAAAATTCCTCCGAATCACTCGGATAAAAACCCGGTTTCTAAAACCACACCCCACACCCCACACCCCACACCCCACACCCCAAAAAATGATACTCACCCAACTCCAAAACCACCTCAAAACCCACCGCCGCGCCTCCCTCGCCGAGCTCGAACACTCCCTAAAAGTCGATGCCGATGCCCTGCGGGGGATGCTCGGTAAACTCATCCAAAAAGGGCGGGTTTGCAAAATTAACGGAAAAGCCTGCGGTGGCTGTCACAGTTGTGCCCCGGAGGCGATCGAATTTTACGAATGGACCGCCCATTAAACCGCCCCCTTCCATAGAACCCCAAGGAGCGAAATCAATGCTTTCCAAAGCAATGACCGACCAACTCAATCACCAGATCAACCTGGAGATGTATTCATCCCATCTCTACCTGCAAATGAGTGCCTGGTGCGCCTACAAAGCCCTCGACGGTTGCGCCTCATTTCTCAGCCAACACGCCGCCGAAGAAATGACCCATATGCACCGCCTCCTCAACTACGTCCAGGAAACCGGAGCCCTCGCCGTCGTGGGCGGCATGGAAGCCCCCCCCACCCAGTTCAACTCCCTCAACGAACTGTTCGAGCAAATTTACGAACACGAGCGGTTTATCACCAGCAAAATCAAAGATCTCGTCCACCTCGCCACCATCGAACCCGACTATTCCACCCTGCAATTCCTGCAATGGTACGTCGCCGAACAACACCAAGAGGAATTCTTATTCAAAGGAATTCTCGACAAAATCGAACTAATCGGCACCGAAGGCCAGGGCATCTTTTTCATCGATCGCGAAATCGCCACCCTAGCCACCAACCCAGCCAAAGAAACCACATCCATGACCACTGGAAATAATTGATAATTGATCATTGATAATTGAGAATTATCAATTCATTTTTTCTGATGCGATCGCCCCGACAATAAATAATCTGCGAAAATCTGCGAAATCTGCGGACAAAAGTTGACAACCCATTCCCTGTCCCCATCCCGCCCCGTGCAGGGCAACTATTGCCTATTGCCTCTTGCCTATTCCCCATCTCCCCACTCCCAATAACGAGGTACATTGACCATGACAGACGCAACAGTAACACCAGAGGTGCAACCTCCGACCAGTTCGGAACTGGCGCCCCAGTTGGGCAAATTTTTGGACGAATACGAAGAAATCGTGACGATTTTGCCGGTGGTCGCCGGATTACTCGTCACCAGCCGCCTGCGACTCCGCGGCGCCCAGGCCTTGCTGGTCAACCTGCTGATGGCGGCGATTATCCGCCAGGTGGTCGGGCAGTTGAAACGGCAGGCCCACGCCACCTCCGCGACGGTTCAAACGGCCGACGCCCCGGCATCCGACAAAAACGGCGCGACCCCCGGCCAACAGGAAGATTACACCATCGTCCATTCCGTTCCGGGGCGGATTCGGCTGCGGATTCCCCGCCTGACGGTGGATGCCCTCTACGCCAAGCGGTTGGAAAAATTGCTCTCGGAGGACAGCCGGGTGAAATACGTCCGCATCAACCGGGCGGCGTCATCTTTGGTGATTCAATACGACGGGGCTGGGGTGTCCGAACTGGAGTTAGGCATCTACTTGCTCAACATTTTGGAACAGGCCGAAGCGACAGAATCAGAAACGACATCATGACAGCTTTGAAATCGATGCCGGAGGAGAGCTCCGAATTTCCACCCGTCCTTTTATCCCCCAGTGAATGCCAGGTCGTCCACCACATTCCGGGGCGAACCCGATTTCGCATTCCCCTCCTCGGGGAAGATCCCGACTCCACGGCGGCGGTGCGAGAGGTTCTCGAATCCACCCCCGGCGTCACCGACATCCGCATCAATCGAATATCGCGATCGCTGATCGTCTGCTATTTACCGGAATCCTCGGTAGAGGTGCAGATTGGCCGGCGGGTGTCCGATTGCCTGCGACAGTTGGCGGTTCGAGACGAAACCGAACCCGACCTTTCGACCCCCGAGGAGACAGCCGAGGAGGAGGCGGGATCGAGTTTGCGCCTGCCGGTAGCGGCGGTTTCCCTGGCGTTGCTGAGTCGGTTTCCTCGACTGGGGGGGCTGCGACTCGTGGCGCGAGTTGCCTTTCTGGCGGCGGCGTTTCCGGTGGCGCGGCGGGCCTTCGAGAGCGTGGTGGTGCGGCGGCGGTTGAATATCGACTGCCTGGATTTTCTGGCCCTGAGTTTGAGCGCGGGGCAGGGCAAGTTAGTCACCCCGGCGATGGTGATTGTCCTACACGAGTTGGGGGACGCCATCCGGGAGCGGACGGCCCGGGCGACGGAGGTGCAGACGGCGAGTTTGATAGATGCGATCGGCCGATTTGCCTGGGTGAAGTATGACCCCGATCGCGAACCGGAGCAGATCCCGAGCGATCGCGTCCAGGTGGGAGATACGGTCGTCGTCTATCCCGGCGAACAGATCCCCGTGGACGGGACGGTATTGCAGGGGGAAGCGGTCATCGACCAGCAAAGTTTGACCGGGGAGGCGATGCCCGTCGTCCGCCGTCCGGGGGAATCGGTGCTGGCTTCAACCCTGCTGCGGTCCGGACAGCTTTATCTGCGGGCCGATCGCGTCGGGATGCAGACCCGGGCGGCTCTGAGCATCGAATTATTGCAAAAAGCCCCCGTCCACGACACCCGCATGGCGAACTACGCCGAAAAAATCGCCGATCGCCTCATCTGGCCGTCTCTATTGCTGGCGGCGATCGTTTTGGGGGCGACCCGCGACCCGGCCCGGGCGGCGGCGATCCTCACCCTCGATTTCGTCACCGGCATCCGGGTTTCCATCCCGACGGCATTTCTCGGCGCCCTCAACCACACCACCCGCCACGGCATTTTGGTCCGCAGCGGTCGGACTCTGGAACAGTTGGCGGAAGTGGATACGGTGGTTTTCGACAAAACCGGCACCCTCACGGAAGGAACTATCGCCATTACCGGCGTGACAGTAATGGAGGGGGGATTACCCCCTGACGAAATCGCCCGGTTGGCGGCGGCGGCAGAACAGCGACTCACCCATCCGGTGGCCGAGGCGATCGTCGAATACGCCCGAAATCAAGGTTTGACGATTCCCACCCGGGGGGAATGGTTCTACGAAGTGGGTCTGGGGGTGCGGGCCGTCATCGATGAACGAGAAATTTGGGTCGGCAGCGAACGCTTTTTGGAACTCTCCGGCGTGGAGTGGGGCGGCGGTTTGCCCGAGTTGGACGGGGAATCCCAATCCCTGATTTATGTCGCCTGCGATCGCAAATTCCAGGGCGTGATCCGATATACCGACCCCCTGCGGCCCGAGAGCGATCGCCTGATCCGCGCCCTGCAAGAATCCTACGGCATCGAGGTGCACCTGCTCACCGGGGACAACCCCCAGCGAGCCGCCCAGGTCGCCCAGAAACTCAGCATCCCCACCTCCCGCGTCTACGCCGAAGCCTTCCCCGACGAAAAGGCCCGCATCGTCCGCAACCTGCACCGGGCCGGACGCACCGTCGCCTTTGCCGGGGACGGCCTCAACGATTCCGTCGCCCTCGCCTACGCGGATGTTTCCATCTCCTTCGAGCGGGGTTCGGATATCGCCCGGGAGACGGCGGACGTGGTGTTGATGAACAACAACTTATTGGACTTGTTGGAAGCAATTTCCATTTCCCGCCAAACCCGCAACCTGATCGACCAAAACATCGCCCTCGTCGTCGTCCCCAACCTCGCCGCCCTGGGGTTGGCTTCTACCATCGGCCTCAACCCCCTGGTGGCAACGGCCGTCCACAACGGATCGGCGATCGCGGCGGGGATGAACAGCCTGCGGCCTTTGGTCGAACACCAGTTGGACTGGCGGAACTCCGGCTGACCGGATTTTCGGATTTGTCCGTCAAATTGTTGCCAAAGCTTCTCATTTGACGGGCAATTCCTGCTACGCTGGGAATCAGTAGAACTGTTATCTCCAACGTCCTATGTCTCTCGTTCACTTGGAAAAATCGGTACTGACCTTCCACTTCCGAGAAATGCTCGAAGGCGGACACGGCAATCACCCCCTCGTCTGGGTGGGGTTGGGCGTCCTGGTTTTGGGACCGAAACTGCTGCCGAGTCTCAGCCAAACATCTCAACCCGCCCCCCCGGTCAAAAAAGTATTACCTCCGTCCCGCCGGGGCGAAATTCCCCTGTCCCAGTGGGTCGCCGAGGCGAAGCGACGGGAGATGTCCGCCGCCGCCTCTTCCCGCGTCGTCGATGCGGAGGTTCGTCCCCTGTCGATGTTGAATTGATCTGATTATTTTTCTGACAAAGCGATCGCGCGTTGACAAATTGAGGAAGCCTCAATTTCAAGGGAGTTTGAGTTTTTCCGACTCCCTAATACCGACTCCCGACTCCCGCGCGAAGCGCCATCAAAGCGTTGCCGTCTGAATCCGTCCCTCTGTTCCAAAAAAAGTTCAGCCGGCAACGTCAGTTTGACTTAATCCTCGGATGTCGAGGATTTTGCAGCGGAAAGAGCCGGGGTTTGGGCGACTTTTTGCTGCAGGCTTTCGGCTTGGGCTTCGGCTTTCGCTTCGGCGACGATATCCGCCATCACTTCACCCGTCTCGGCCAGTGCAACTTTGGTCTTTTCCAACAGTGTCACGCCGGATTTTAGCGTCGATTTGAGGACGGGTTTCACCAGGGGTAAAACCACCGGCGTCAGGGCAACCGCAGCCACTCCGACGACGATCGCCCTCGTATTCGGGTTGGCTGTCAGCTCGGCGATCCGCTGCCGCAATCCAGTTGCCCCCTGATAGTTGTATTGTTCCATCATTTTCGTTCCTCTTCTATGCCGGGATGCCAATGGCATGACATCCCACATTTATTTTACTCTATATCGGTGCGATCGGGGATATTTTTTTTGGCTTCCGTTATTGATAAAAATTAAGGATTGCCATCGCTTCAAACTGCCAAAAAATGAGGCGAAAGTCATCAATTGGAACGTCCTGTTGCCGGGGGAAAAGTGACGCCATCGCTTGACCGTTTCATCACTTCCCGGGTGGCATAGATGGCACTGACCAGAATCTCGGCGGCGCGATCGATTTCCGACTCGGTGGTAAATTTGCCGACACCAATTCGCAGCGCACCTTCGATCGCATTTTGGGGCAAACTGATCGCCCGCAAAACGTGGGATGGCGCTTCGACTCCGGAAGAACAAGCCGCCCCCGTGGAAATGGCGAGGCGATCGCGCACTCGGGCGATAATCGCGCTGTTGGGAACGTCGGGAATGGAAACGTGCAGGTTTCCCGCCAGTCGATTATTAATATCTCCATTAATCACTAAATCGGGGATTTTTTCAAGTAGAAAATTCTGCAATTTATCCCGCAATTTAGCAATCCTTATCTCATCTTCCGCCATCTCCAAACCCCGCAGGCGGCAGGCTTCCCCCAACCCCACAATTCCCGGCACGTTCAGGGTTCCGGGACGGATTCCCCCCTGGTGTCCGCCGCCGAATCGAATCGGTTGCAAGCGATAACCTTTTCGTATCACCAACGCGCCGACCCCTTTCGGGCCGTAGAGTTTATGACCGGAAATCGCCAGATAGGTGATGCCGGATTCTTCAAAATTGATAGCGATTTTTCCGACGGCTTGGGACCCGTCGCAGAAAAAGGGGATGTCGTGGGTTCGGGCAATTTTGCCGATATCCGCGATCGGATATATCGTCCCAATTTCGTTATTTGCCGCCATCACGCACAGGAGGGAAATGCGATCGGCACAAACTTTTTCTATTTCTTCTAAGTTCAGTCTCCCCCGGGAATCAACCGGCAAAAATATCAACTCTGCCATTCCTTTTTTTTCTAAAGCCTGACAGGTATCTAAAACGGCTTTATGTTCCACCGGAGAAAGGGCGATTCGCGGTTTTTGGGGATTGAGAGATTCAGCCAAAATACTCCCTTGAATTGCCAAATTTATGCTTTCAGTCGCGCCAGATGTGAAGGTGATTTCTTTGCGGGATGCGCCGATTAATTCCGCCACTTGAATCGCGGCTTTGGATACGGCTTTTTTGGCGCGATCGCCCCAAATATGATCGACACTGTTGGCATTCCCAAATTCTACCGTCATGTAATGCAGCATTAATTCTGCCACGCGGCGATCGCTCGGGGTGGTGGCGTGGCAGTCGAGATAGATGGGGGGAAATTCGGTCATTGGATGTCTATCAACTCAAGTCTCAAGTATTGTCACTCATTGACCGGGTTTAAATAATGAAGATTGCCAGCTTTCAGCATGATAATTAGATGTTCGATCTGTTCGTACTCATCCAATTCTTGCTGTTCGGCGGATGTCAGTTGCCCCGTTTTGCTACGAGATAGCAACGTTTGCAAGCGTTCCTGCATTTCAGGTGTGGGTTTGAAAGCCGCAATTTCTTCCGGAGTGGGTGCGCTGGCGATAAAATTGAGGATGTAGCGATAAATATGAACGGGTAATGTCGGTTGTTGCAGCCATTGAGCCAAAAGTTCGGGCAGGCGTTCGCGAAGCGTTGCGGATGCAATCTCGCTCATTCGTGTTAACTGTCCCGAAAGTTCGTCCGGGACTTCAA
Organism: Limnospira sp.; assembly: GCA_050045915.1. Classification (GTDB taxonomy): domain Bacteria; phylum Cyanobacteriota; class Cyanobacteriia; order Cyanobacteriales; family Microcoleaceae; genus Limnospira. Next base: position 2,250 of record JBNGCR010000019.1, on the reverse strand, counting down.
TGGTAATTCTCGCCATATCAAACCTCCTATCGAATCGTCGTGATTAAAGTTTTCATCAGCCATAAATTTTAGCATCAGCGATCGCGACCCCGACGAGCCAACAAGCGATAGGTGCGCGATCGCGATCGCCTCAAATCGAGTCGGTGCTGCTGGCATGGATGACTAATAGACCTCATCATGACTCCCAATGTCAACTAAAACAATGAGATTTTCTCCCGTCTCAACATCTGTTTTAAATGCAAAAACAATTCGACAATTATAGGTGACGGAACAAGACCATAACCCCTCCAACTGACCGGTTAGTTTGTGAGACTTCAACGACGGCGTGAATGGATCGTTACTTAAGGTTTCCAAAACGGCTAGAATCTGATCTTGCAATTGAGGATTCTTTTTGACCAGTCGCTTAAACTGTCTCTTAAACTTCTTGTCAGTTGTTAAAATCATTCCTCTTCTTCATCTCCCAATAAATAAGCCTTCAAATTCTCAAAATTTCCCCGTTCAGCCGTCCCCATTTCCACTGCCCGAAAGACCTCCGTTGCATGGGTTGCGATCGCGGTTCGTCGCGCCTCGATCCGACGCTTACGGATTAACTCAAATAGCCGTTCTTGATCTTCTACTGATAGGGTTTCAATTGAATCAATAATCTCTTGAAAATTCATCATTAACTTTCCTCAAATTAGGATATCTATAAAAATAGCATATCCGCGATCGCGATCGCCCCAAATATGATCGACACTGTTGGCATTCCCAAATTCTACTGTCATGTAATGCAGCATCAATTCCGCCATCCGAACGATACAAGCATCTGCTAGGGACATGGGTACTGACTGGTAACGCATCAACAGTTTTTTGATAGAAGCTATTTCTTCATTCAAGTGAAAAGGGATTTGAATTGTGCCGTTATTCAGTAAAGAGATAACTGCCTCTTGACCGTTGTAGAGACGTTGTAAAAGAAAACAAGCCTCTGAAATTACAGCTTCACAAGTCAATAAAGGGGGTTTGACTGTAGCCAACTCCTCTTTGACCCACTCATGGCAACTATCGCGTTTATTGAGCAAAGAAACCAATGGCCCTGTATCGACAATGATTTGCTGTCTCATTATGCGCCGTATCCCTCTAAATATTTTTTCTGAGTCGAGAGATCCGCCGGTCCTTCCACACAGCCAATAAATTGTCCCGCTTTAGTGAGAACGGATTCGGCGGTTTCGTCTTCTTGTGTGGGAGCCGCCTCCGAGTCAACTCTCAACTGTAAGAATTCGACAAAATTCAGCACTTCCTGCTGTTTTTCGGGGGGGAGATTTTCCACTTTTTCCACAATCGTATGAATAATGCTCATGGATTCTCTCCATTTCTTATTTGTCGATTATTATATCAGGTGGAAAGGGATTTTGACTCCTCCCCTAATCGAATCGCGATCGCCTCTAATCTGGTCGATGCTGCTGGCACGGATGACTAATAGACCTCATCATGACTCCCAATGTCAACTAAAACAATAAGATTTTCTCCCGTCTCTACTCTGTTTCTTGCTATTGTAGCTTAAAGGCTAACTTGGGGCGATCGTCCGACCATTCCATCGCCTCAAATCGGGTCCGGGCATTCGTTGCCCCGCTTCAATTCGTTGATAGGCATATAGAGTAATCGTTGCGACATCATGGGTTAATAATATCCGTTCTTCTCGTGTCGCCCATTCTAAAACCGTCGGATCGTCTGCCCCATACAAACCCACATCTTGAATTCGGACAATATCTAGATCGGGTTGCCGACGTAACAAACCCCGAATAATATTATTATTAAAGTTTTCATCAGCCATAAATTTTAGCATCAGCGATCGCGACCCCGACGAGCCAACAAGCGATCGCGCACCCCTTCGGTATCGAATCGACGCTGGTTTTGCAGGCGAATTTCCTCGGCGCGATGTTTTCGTTGCTGCAAATAGTTTTCCACGTCCTCCTGTCGTCGCAAGTAAAACGCGATCGTCGCATAGATGTCGGCGAGTTGTAAAGACGGGTATTGAGATGCAATTTCCTCAGCCGTTGCCCCTTGATTAAAAGCGGCAACAACGGTATCTAAAGTGACTCGCGTTCCGCCAACGCGCACCACTCCATCGGGATGGAATTCTAAAGGGACGGGTTCGAGGGGAATTGAAAATGTCATGGATTTCTCCTTGGTTATGGATTCTCTCCATTATAATAACTGAGCCTCCCTCAATACCCGCTGGCGAATCAAAGGACTCAACCCCGCTTCCGTCAC